>NZ_JBLIXL010000054.1:0-1033 GCF_047525455.1 Marinomonas phycocola | reverse complement strand
TTGAAAGTTCGAGTCCGAGATAAGCATTTGAAGAAATTGAATGCTATGGCTTATGGCGTGAATCAAGTGTGGAACTACTGTAATGAATTAAGCGCTCGCTCAATCAAGGAAAAACGCAAGTTTCTATCTGGCTATGATCTTCAAAATTATACCAAAGGAGCAAATAAAGAACTGGGATTGAATTCGGCTAGCGTACAAATGGTTGGACATGAATATGTTACTAGGCGAAAGCAGTTCAAAAAAGCTCGCTTAAATTGGAGAAAGACGGGAGGGGTTAAGCGATCACTGGGGTGGATACCTGTTAGAAAGGACTGCATTAGTTTCAAAAATGGATGTGTCTATCATAATAAAGTGCTTTTTGGCATAAAAGACAGCTACGGGCTAGGTGATTATGTATTCAAGAGCGGTTCGTTCAATGAAGACTCAAGAGGCCGTTGGTACTTCAATGTTGTAGTAGAAACACCAGAAAAAAGGAGCGAAGGAGAAGGAGGTACAGGGATTGACTTAGGCTGCAAAGAGTCAGCAACTGATTCTAATGGAGGTGGAGTTAAAGGTCGTGAATACAGAGCTTTAGAGGCTAAGTTAGGTTTGGCACAAAGAGCAAGAAACAAAAAACGGGTTAAAGCAATTCACGCCAAGATCAAGAATCGCAGGCGTGACAGTCTGCACAAATACAGCCGCGAGTTAGTTGAAAATAATGCGGTAATTGTCGTTGGTAACGTATCAAGCCTTGGATTAGCAAAAACTAAAATGGCGAAGTCAGTTTTAGATGCTGGTTGGGGTTCTCTCAAAACAATGCTGGAATATAAATGCGATCACGCAGGTATTGTTTTTGAAGTAGTCAACGAATCATACTCCACCCAAACTTGTTCGAGCTGCGGGAGTATTCCAAGCAGTAGTCCGAAAGGTAGAACAGGTTTGCGAATAAGAGAATGGACTTGCTCAGAGTGCGGAGCTGAGCATGATCGCGACATAAACGCGGCAAAGAACATTCTTGCGCTCGGGTATGAGCGTCTCGTAGGAGGAATCCCCC
>NZ_JBLIXL010000053.1:0-1171 GCF_047525455.1 Marinomonas phycocola | reverse complement strand
TGTGATCAGTTTATGATTCGCCGTAACTACGCTAAATCGTTTGGCGGAATAAGTCGAAGAATAGTCACAAAAATAGCCGCACTGACTATTATTCAGTGGTTTAATCATTTAGAAGGGAACAAATTAAACAATTTGAAAATTGTAATTTCCTAAATGCACCACGGGTAGGGTAAAGTAATGAAAGTCAGTTCATCTATAAAAGTGAGTGATTGTAATGGCTAACTGCTTTTCTTAGCTGTTTATTATTGGTTGGTGTTGTTCATGCTTTTGCTATTGGTCGTCACTATATTATACCGACTCTCATTTTGACGGTTGCGGTGTTGCTAGGCAATCTGACTGCTTATGCGTTTAGTGGACGAATATGGGCAAAATTAATGATTTTTTGGCTGTATTTCCTGTTAATGTGCCACGGTTTTTTTGCGTTGTTTTGGTCTCAAAAGTACAGAGAAATTTTAGGGCAAGCGTTTGAACCGACTTGCATTGTCGTTGTTTTATTACTGGCGTTCTTTTTAGTGAAATACAAAAAGGGAAATGACCTTTTGCTTTTCCCTAAATTTGTATAGATTGGGTGTTTTCTAACCTGAAAGCGGCGATTTGCTCATCGCTTGGTGTTAGAGTGTTTAAATAGCCGTTAGGAGCAGGAATGCCAGCATCTGGTAGACCCATTGAAATGACTTCTATAGGGAGCTTTGTGCTTTCCAAAATGTGGCTGGAAATACCAATTAGGCTGGATATTTCATGATATGAAAAATGGTTTATTTTTTGAGGTAATTGGTGTTGTATCACTACGCTGCCACTGGGTTCTATGGTAACTGGTCGCATGCCTGCTTTTGTGCGTTGTACATATGATCCAGCGCTAAGAAAGCCTTGCTGGAATAGGGTGGAAAAAGTCACTAGTGTCGCGTGACCGCAAAAGTCTACTTCTCCGTAAGCGTCCAGCAAACCACACATAACAATCAAATTTCGATTCACATAGAGTGATAATTTCTTTAGTCTACGGAATCATCACTCTATGTTTACATCCTCCCCCCAAGTTTCTATTACCTTAATTTGTGGTCCAACCGATATGCGTAAAGCCATTAATGGCTTATGTGAGGTAGTGGCTTATGATCTGGCGTTGGAGCCTTGTTCTGAACATCTCTTTGTCTTTTGTGGCCGTACTCGCAATAAA
>NZ_JBLIXL010000052.1:0-1217 GCF_047525455.1 Marinomonas phycocola | reverse complement strand
GATGAGACGAATAAACAATCGTTCAAGGAAGTGTTTAGGGTTCAAGCAACCAGCCGTAATTTTTAAAAACATGTGCTTAGTTGCTTGAAGTGAAAAGTGTCGCACTTCGGACTTGAATTCAGGCTAATGCATATTTCAAGGTTCATAATTTCTGGTATTGATCTGTTTAGATCGTTGGTTCTCGTAGCATTCCAAGCGATGTCGATTGCAGAGAATTGCCACTTGTTTCGCATCGTCATTTTCTATTTCTATAATCTGCAGTAATACTTTCCTAACTTGTGAATAATGTCTCTGCACCGATCAAAGGAATTATACGTAACAAAACATTTTTCATTACATCACTTTCAGCAGTAGTTATTTTTTTAGCTCTGCGCTCTTTCCATGATAGTGTTTGTATTAAACTCGAAGCAACAACGCAAGGTTTTTCAAGATTATGAATAGGTACCTCTGTTACATTGCCACGAATGCTAGTGCTAATAGGACAGCAAATTAACAGACCCGTGTTACTGTTATATTCTTTAGATGATAGTATAAACGCGGGTCTTAGTTTACCTATTTCTTTACCTTTTGAGGGATCAAAATCTAGCCAAATGATATCATTTCTTTCAGGTATGAATGCTTCCATTAAAAGAATTCCTTATTAGATATTGTTGCTAAATTATCAGCATGTGCTGTGTAAGCATCTAAATCTTTTAGTAATTCTGACTCAGAATAAGGAAATATTTTTTTTTTCATCTTAGCACTTTCAATAGTAATTACTTGTCCATCTATTTTTATTTCAATATCATCCCCTTCTGTCAGCCCTAGTTCTTTTATATAAACTGCTGGGATGATACTGCCAAGACTGTTGCCTATTTTTCTAATCTGATTACGCATATATGCTCCCTCTTGTTTAAACATTGTTATTACATTTGTAATTATACGTATTTTTATAGGAAGTGCAAACATTGTTATAACTTTATTTTTTTGTATTTTAATACAAACCACAATATCAAACTAACAACGATAATTTGGGATATGTAGAATACGGCATCTAAAAAGCTAACACCGTATCCTAGATGCAAGCTAACAAGGATACTCCCAAGAACCCAAAAACTCCTAAATTCAGATAATAAGTGCGACACTGCTAATCAGGTGTAGAAGAAGCCAACTGCTGAAGTTGGTACACTTCTTTTCACCACAAAACTAAGCAGTACCAACATGAATTATCAGCAGTT
>NZ_JBLIXL010000051.1:0-1644 GCF_047525455.1 Marinomonas phycocola | reverse complement strand
ATTGATATTTGTCTCGTCTGGAAGTTTTTTTTCTTGTTTTATCTTTAAACTTGATAAATCATTTTTACCCATGGTTAAATTCCAATTTGTTTGTACAAGTCATCAAATTGCGCAGCCACTTCACGATAATTATATTTAGCTAATGCATTGGCTTGCATTAGTTGTTGAATGGATTGCTGTTGTTCAAAAATACTGTCAAACACTTTTGAGTATTTCAATGGTAATACCGGTATGTTTAACTCTGGAAATTTGTCTTTCACAGCGTCTGCAATATTTTGATAATCGTTACTTTTTTTCCAATCATCAATAAATGTTTCTTTCTTTCCTTTTTGTAACTTAGTTGCGACCACCACAATATTTGAATTGTATTGCCGTATTTGATGAATGGTGTTTAACCCCGCAACCAGGCTTTTATATTCATTATAAATAGGCACTAACACAACGTCTGACATAGAAAGTGCAGATGTAATGCTAACCGCCAATTTTGAAATGGATCCAGCCAAGTCAAAGACAATGTCAATGTCCATTTCTTTCAGTTCATTAGGGAAAGGCTCTTCTGTATCCAGCGCGATCAGTCTGTTGTCTTCTAACAAGCTATCATAAATATGAAAGGCTTCATTAGTGCCAATACAAAAATTCTTATCAAGAATGATATTGGTAGATATTGGGGTTTTACCAGCAGAACCTTTGGAACTATAAACGGCTATTTTCATAATAAAAATGACTTAATTTTGTAGACATATTTCTCTCTATATTGCCCGACTATAACTACTCTGTAAACTTGTAAACTTGTAAACTTGTAAACTTGTAAACTTGTAAACTTATAAACTTGTAAACTTGTAAACTTGTAAACTTGTAAACTTGTAAACTTGTAAACTTGTAAACTTGTAAACTTGTAAACTTGTAAACTTACACTATATAAAAACACAGTGAGATAAAATAATGATTCTCTTTAAATCAATTAATCACTGATGGGCTACTACTTAATAGCTGAGGGCAAACTTACTAGAAAATAGGCGAATTAAGTCGAGCTGCACCCCTTATTTTAAAAAGAAGCTCAATGCAACCAACAATGTGGCGGTTTTATCACTGTCTATTGAGACAGGTGAGTCTCATGAAACAAAAGATAACTGCGATTTCTTTAAGTAAGCAAGTCTTGCTTGAAAAGAGTGCCGTTTCCAGCTCGTAAGCCCCCCTAGGGGGCGAAAAACTATACCGACTATGCTCTATAGGCACAACAATAAGTGCCGCTATATCGCCTTATAAAGCCCTTGTGAAGTCATCGGTGTAATTAGGATCACAATGGGCAGAGCAATACAATTACTAAAAGATGATAACTGGATAAATCTGGTAAAAAGCGTTCGCTTGCCTAGGACGAAATTTTGCAAAGGTCATGATCTGAATTACTCGCCGTTGTCGGCAGAAACAATCGACACTTATGTTGGATAGTAAAGCGTCTGGTTTTCTCAAAGAGATGCCTTCACGTCTTGAGGTGGTAGCGTTATCTACTCACTTTATTACACCCGTGGTGCATTTGGAAAATAAGGTGAAAGGAGTAAGTTACTCACCCTCAATAAGAGATTATCATTAATTATCTAGAAAAATGGTAATACGATGAGTAACTTACAGACTGTTTATAACAAA
>NZ_JBLIXL010000050.1:0-1850 GCF_047525455.1 Marinomonas phycocola | reverse complement strand
GATGAGACGAATAAACAATCGTCCAAGGAAGTGTTTAGGGTTTAAGCAACCAGCCGTAGTTTTTAAAGACATGCGCTTAGTTGCTTGAAGTGAAAAGTGTCGCACTTCGGACTTGAATTCAGGTATATTTAAAATATTGCATAAGGTTTACTGAAACAACCCCAAATAAGGGACCAAAAATTGTTTGTTAAAATGTTAAGAAACGAAACAAGACACTGTTTTTAATCTCACTTGATTTTCTTGGCATGCTTATTATTACCTATAATTTTACGGATTAATTTAATTATAAGAGTACAAACACCTATATAAATAAGAATAGGAATGAAAACAAGGAATGAAGAAAAATAGAAAAGAGCCGTATATAAATCAGCATAACCTCTCAATACTCCGCTATCTATAGCACAACTCTTTACTGACATAGAAGCGGTATTCCAACCATCGCAATTCATCACTCCGAGTACGGGCAATACAAAAGCGATAAAATACAAGACAAAACTAATACGACTTCCTTTCGACATCCACCTACCCTTGAAATAAACATAACGCCCCCTCAAGAGGCAAATGATAGTTGATTATAATAGAGAACGAAGCGAACAAAACCAACTGTTATTTGTTCTTCTTGAGTGGCTTCTATGGGGATAATTAGCCCGACCTTTTTACTAACAAAATAAGTTTGGAGAAAAATGAGACCCAGACTTTAGCTGCAACTAAAGTTTTCTTTTGCAGTAGTTCGGTTGAGCGATGACTCCTCTATTGAGAGACTGATAACAAAAAAGAAGCCGCCAAAGGCTCAAAGCAAAATGAAAGTAGGTGATATCAAGTAAGAACCGTGTATTTAAAAAAATCTACCAACGATTTGTAGAGGCTGGAAAACCTAAAAAAGTTGCTATAACCGCCTTCCCGTTGATAAAAACTGAACCCAATCACTACGGTTTCTTTTTTTACTTTCATTTACAGCGCGCTGATAATCATAAGGAACTTTGATGTTTTGAACAATCCATTTAGAATCAATCTTTTCAACTATTGAATATGATGCATGATGCGTAAAGTTTTCCATAGAGTGAACTATAGGCGCTTCATCTGTATATGCTTGTAGACCAACACTTCCAGGATTAACAATAAGTTGACCACTACTCAAGTTTACAGCTCTAGGCGTGTGAGTATGACCACAGCATATTAGCTTAGACTTTTGACCCGCAAGTAAATCTAATATTTCGTTATCTGAACGTAGTAAAGCATAGCCTCTACTCACATCTTCCAATAAATAAACCAGATCATTTTTTGGTGTACCATGACAAAAATACACATCTTCATTAACTTGCTTATCAAAAGGTAGTGCTTTCATCCATTCTAATGGTTTAGACCCTAAATCATCCAAAATAAATTGCATTGTTGGGTTTGATTCTATTTCTTCATCAGTTGATTCATAAATTTGACGATCTTGATTACCTGAAATGGTTATAAAATCATGCTCCATCAATAACTCAAAAGTAGCCTTAGGGGCAATTGGACCATAAAGAATATCACCAAGATTTGCTTTTAAATCTACGGAATGTCTTTTTACATCTTGAATAACAGCATCAAGCGCAAAAACGTTACTATGAATGTCGGATAATAAGGCAATCCTCATTAAGTACTCCTAGGATATAACGCCAAGTTAGGTAGAAAATACAGTTAGGCTAAACTGCGCGGAGCGCGAGCCAACGGTGATTTTTTCGTTTAAGCGCCTTGTATGGATAATAATCCCACAAAGTAATTATTATTTAAACTAGGTTCGGGTAATGTGAGGCCCAAGCTTTGGCTGCAACCAAAGCCTTTTATACAGTAGTTCGATTGAGCGAAGGCTCCTC
>NZ_JBLIXL010000005.1:0-192626 GCF_047525455.1 Marinomonas phycocola | reverse complement strand
TGTGACTCGTTGTTCTGAGTGCTTGTCCGTGTCAGCGAGGGCGTATATTAAGGATCTACAGATTTAGTGCAACCCTTTTCTGATGTTTTTCCTGAAAAAGACCAGAAAAGATAAAAAAACATCAAATTCGTATACTTATGATACAAAACCGTCATATTACAGACACAAAAAAGGCGCCGAAGCGCCTTTTATAGTCACAACAGAGAAGTACATGTTCCTTATCTACACTCTTACTAAGTCGTTTTCTTTAATGATGCCTTACTTGCTCCTGATAAAACCAAATAAATTGCTAATACAATAACGGCTAAAGCCATAACCTAACTCATTGACACCGCCTCTCCCATAAAAGAGAAACCAATATAATGGAGAGAGCACCAACTAGCATGGAACCAGAAGCCATTTCTAATGCGGGACGTCTGACATAATATTTAACATACACAGCTAAAAGAGTTAAAAGCAGCTAACTTAATTGAAAAAGCGTCGGACGGTTACAGTTTAACCACAGATGGAAGAGCGCTCTTTAACCACTTAGAGCCACTTGGAGATTGGGCAAAAGGATGGCGCCAACCTTACAAATTTGATGAGTACAGAAAAATAGATAATACGAATAACCGACTAAAACAGAGAAGCAAAACTCTAAGATCACAAAATACGATAAAGCCCGTCGAGCTTTACCTCTCTATTTTTTTGGTTTACTAACCGTTTGAGTTTGAATACCTAAGACGCTACCACTTTTGTTATACCCGCCAAGGCATTGCCCACTTTTTCAATAACCGCTTCACAACCAACAAGGTTGTGTTTTTTCTCTAGATATTTTGGATCATTATAAGAAATCCAAACGTTTTTCGCTTCATCCTCCCAAATTAATGCTTTTTGTGGCAAATCGATTGCAATGCTTTGTGAACATGCCATCAAAGGGCTACCTACTTTAGGGTTGCCAAACAACACTAGCTCAGTATCTCTTAGTTCAATGCCCACTTTGCTCGCACCTTCAGAGTGCTTGATTCGATTAAATACCGTCATGCCTTTTTCTTTAAGGACGCCTTCCATTCGATCAGCGGTTTCTTTTACGGAATGGCTACTTTGCACATTAATCATACCATCTACTGCGAATGCTGGTGCGGATATTGATAATGCTAACAACGCTGCTGGAATCATTTTTTTCATAACTATCTCCTTGAATAAATTGTCGAACCTAATTAAGAACAGTGAAACGAACATAACTAAGACACTATGTACACCATAGGGTTCATTTTTTCCAGAAGATAAACGATAAGTTGTTTGAAAATCGTGATTCACGATATAATTTCGACTCTTTTATTTAACCTGGTATGCCTGTGAATCAGCAAATAGAGTCTATGCTCAGCAATTTATTTAATGGGTTATCCGATACTTCTCAGCCAATTTACGCCAAAGTAAAAAAAGCGATTACTTACAAGATATCCATAGGCGAATGGGAGGAGAACCAGCGCATTCCATCCGAAGCCGAAATGGTAAAAGCGCTTGGGGTAAGTCGCATGACAGTCAATCGTGCACTGAGAGAGTTGACCGCGGAAGGTCTGCTTATTCGCCAACAAGGTTTAGGAACGTTTGTTGCCAAAAAGAAAGCTCACTCTGCGTTGTTTGAAGTACATAACATAGCAGATGAAATTGCCGCTCGAGGCCACCAGCACAGAGCAGAATTACTCATTATAGAATCCGGAAGAGCGTCTGTTGAAGAAGCTATGATGTTAGGCATTCGTACCAACCATGACATTTTCCGATCCGTTGTTTTACACTTTGAAAATGCATTACCCATCCAAATTGAAGAACGCGTCGTCAATGCCACACTGGCGCCAGAATACGACCAACAAGATTTCACAAAACGAACCTCTTATGAATATTTAATGCAAGTCGCACCAATGACAGAAGGCGAACATTTAGTAGAAGCGGTGTTACCAACGTCCATTGAATGCGAACGTTTACGCATCCAAGCTCAAGAGCCTTGCTTACAAATCAAACGCCGTACATGGTCAGGCAATGACATTGTCACCGCAGCACGTTTATTGTATCCGGGCTCTCGTTTTCAATTATTTGGTCATTTTGGACGTTAGTCACAGTAGTAACGCTTTTCACTTTCCACACTTAACCTGTATCTATCAATTAACAGCAGAACGCCCCTTAAATAGACGGCAATCTCTCGATCAGTACCCTTATTTCGTGCAAAAAAGTAACTGTTGCTGATTTCACCAAATTAAGACTGTGATCGTCTTTACTTTTGATAATCTCTAATGCTTCTCCTAGCCCATTTTTCTAAGGCATTCGTAAGTACTGAACTTGATGGAATACCTGAAAATTGCCTTTATTCATCGTACATGACTTTTTTGATAACCCGAGTAAACGCCAAACGGCTAGAATCGTCTTGGTCATGCTGAAACGCTTTAATCACCTGTTTACCTGCAACAAACACATCTTTGATCATGTTTTCATTGCACGCGAATAACCAACGATTTAATACATCAGCGGGTTGGCTAGCGGCCATAAAAGGGTTTGATGCATCTAATATCATAAAGTTGGCTCGGTTCCCTACTTTCAAACCAAGTGACACATCACAGGCTTGATTCCCCCCTTGCAATGCTTGTGCAAATAGATTGTCTCCGACACTCGGCTGATTTGGGCGGTGTAAACGATTGCGCTGCTGATCTCTCAATCGCTGCCCGTATTCCAATGTGCGCAACTCGTCAACGATGGATAAGCTTACATGACTATCAGAACCCACTCCCCAACGGCCATTGGCTTTTTCAAATTCAACAGCAGGAAAGATGCCATCGCCTAAATTCGCTTCCGTTGTTAAGCACAAACCAGCGACGACATGGCTATTAGCCATGTTTCGAATTTCTTGATGATTAATATGCGTCGCATGCACCAAACACCAGCGATCATTCAATCCTACGTTGTTATGCAGCCACTCTATAGGACGCTGACCACTCCAATTCAGGCAATCTTGCACTTCTTTTTGCTGCTCTGCGATATGAATGTGCACCACTTTCTTTTGGTCAAGCGACTGCAACACGGTATTGATTTGCGGCTTTGTCACGGCACGTAACGAATGAAAGCAAATACCCAATTGATGTGACGGTTGATCCACCAGCGCCTTTTCACATGCCTGTTGCAAGTCAAGATAGGATTCGGTGGAATGTATAAAACGCAACTGACCAGCGGTTGGCTCTTGACCACCAAAACCAGAATGAGAGTAGAGTACTGGCAATAAGGTTAGACCGATACCCGACACATTCGCCGCTTCCATCAAACGAATGGCCATCTCTTCAGGTTGATCATAAGGTTTACCTTGCTGTGCATGATGCAGATAATGAAATTCACCGACTTGGGTGTAACCCGCTTTTAACATATCGATATAAAGCTGCGTCGCAATAACTTGAACATCATCTGGTGACAACTTGCGCACGATCTTATACATCAGATCACGCCAACTCCAAAAGCTATCGATCGAATTCAAACTGACCTCGGCGACACCCGCCATAATTCGCTGAAACGCATGAGAATGTACGTTTGCCATAGTCGGTAACATAGGACCATCGACATGAACCGCATTAACAGGAGGCTTACTGTTTGGTTCAATTGTCTGTAAATAGCCATTATTCACTTCGAATAGAACGTCTTTTGCCCAACCTTCATCGAGCAAGGCATGGCTAGCAAAATAATAAAAAGACTGATCGTCTGTATTCACTCTATCCACTCCCATCGCTTTATACATTCAGAATACATTTATATTTTTGAGTGTAATAGAAAACATATTGTATATACAATGTAAAAAACCTTCTATTAAAGCATGTTCATTTAACAAGATATTACATCTTTATCTAACAGTAAAAAATTCCTAAATAATGCTATTTCATGCTATTAAAATGCATTTTCATAAAAACCACTTGCAACACAGAGAATTAGATTTTATCTTGATATTAATTGTATATACATCTTAAATTATATTCTTTTCATCTCATTTTAGAGGCTATCAAAATGATCCAGAAAACACCCGCTCAAAAACGTTATCGCCAAGGCATTGTCAAAGCCGCAACAGGAACAACGCTTACTGCAAAATCGTGGTTCACTGAAGCCCCGATGCGGATGTTAATGAACAACTTAGATCCAGACGTTGCAGAAAACCCTGAAGAGTTGGTTGTTTATGGTGGTATTGGCCGTGCCGCACGTGATTGGGAAAGTTATGACAAAATTGTTGAGACATTAACCCACCTTGAAGAAGATGAAACTTTGCTAGTGCAATCAGGTAAACCGGTAGGCGTATTCAAAACGCATAGCCATGCACCCCGTGTTTTAATCGCTAACTCTAACTTGGTTCCTCACTGGGCAAATTGGGAACACTTTAATGAATTAGACGCAAAAGGGTTGGCGATGTATGGCCAAATGACGGCAGGCTCTTGGATCTACATTGGTAGCCAAGGCATCGTTCAAGGCACATACGAAACCTTCGTCGAAGCAGGACGCCAACATTTTGATGGTGATCTTACTGGTCGTTGGGTGCTCACCGCAGGCTTGGGCGGCATGGGGGGTGCGCAACCGCTCGCTGCAACCCTTGCAGGGGCGTGTTCTTTAAATATTGAATGCCAACAAACCAGCATCGACTTCCGTCTAAAAACCCGCTATCTAGACGAACAAGCAACCGATCTAGATGACGCTTTGGCGCGCATTACTAAATACACAAAAGAAGGCCAAGCCATTTCTATCGGTTTATGCGGCAATGCAGCTGACATTTTGCCAGAAATGATACGTCGTGATATTCGCCCTGATATGGTGACGGATCAAACTTCCGCACACGATCCGTTAAACGGCTACCTTCCAACAGGCATGAGCTGGGAAGAATACCGTGAAAAAGGAAAAACCCATCCAACAGAAGTTGTCAAAGCGGCAAAACAATCGATGGCGAAACACGTCAAAGCCATGCTGGCATTTCAAAAAATGGGAATTCCGACGTTTGATTATGGAAACAACATCCGTCAAATGGCATTAGAAGAAGGAATCGAAAATGCATTTGATTTCCCTGGTTTTGTCCCTGCTTATATACGTCCGCTATTTTGTCGTGGCATCGGCCCTTTCCGTTGGGCTGCATTATCAGGCGACTCTGAAGACATTTACAAAACCGATGCCAAAGTAAAAGAAGTGATTGCCGACGATGCACATCTACATCACTGGTTAGACATGGCCCATGAACGCATTCAATTCCAAGGCTTACCTGCACGTATTTGTTGGGTTGGCCTTGGCCAACGAGCGAAATTAGGTCTAGCCTTTAATGAAATGGTTCGCAGCGGGGAGCTGTCTGCTCCAATTGTTATTGGCCGTGATCATCTAGACTCTGGCTCTGTTGCCAGCCCGAACCGTGAAACGGAATCCATGCAAGATGGTTCAGATGCGGTATCAGATTGGCCTTTGTTGAATGCCCTACTAAACACTGCATCAGGTGCAACGTGGGTGTCTTTGCATCACGGCGGCGGCGTTGGTATGGGCTTCTCTCAACATTCAGGTATGGTCATTGTGTGCGATGGCAGTGACGATGCCGCAGAGCGAATTGCTCGAGTTTTAACCAATGATCCAGCAACCGGCGTGATGCGTCATGCGGATGCAGGTTATCACATTGCCATTGACTGTGCCAAAGAGCAAAACCTGCACTTGCCAATGATTACGGGCAAAAGATAAGTACGACCGCTCTGACAAATAAGAGCCCTTTATCAAAAGGCCCTCACGTATCAATGACCATTCATTAGAGGCGTAATATGTTTAAATTAATCATCAAACCGGGTCTACTCACCTTGAATGACCTTCGTCAAATCAGTCGCCGACACGTTGAATTAGCACTGGACAGCACCGCCATCCCCGCCATTCATGCCAGTACTCAGGTGGTGAATGATGTTATCGCGGAAGACCGTACTGTTTACGGAATTAACACAGGCTTTGGATTATTAGCCAATACACGCATCGCCGTAGAAGATTTAGAAGAGTTACAACGCAGCATTGTCTTGTCTCACGCAGCGGGGATCGGTGAGTTAATGGAAGACAAAACCGTTAAATTGATTATGACATTAAAAGTAAACAGCCTGGCCCGTGGCTTTTCTGGCATTCGCTTGTCTGTGATCGAAGCGTTAATCACCTTAATTAATAAACAGGTTTACCCATGCATTCCTAAAAAAGGCTCTGTTGGTGCATCAGGTGATTTGGCTCCGCTTGCACATATGAGTGTCATTCTACTCGGTGAAGGACAAGCCCGTTATAACGGTGAAATCGTTTCAGGTAAAACTGCATTAGCCATTGCTGGCTTAGAGCCTATAACACTCGCGCCAAAAGAAGGTCTCGCTCTGTTAAACGGCACCCAAGCATCAACCGCCTTTGCATTAGAAGGGTTATTTGAAGCAGAAGACTTGTTTGCATCAGCTATTACCTGTGGTGCCTTATCGGTCGAAGCGGCATTAGGCAGCCGCAGTCCATTTGATACTCGTATTCATGAAGTTCGTGGCTATAAAACTCAAATTGATGCTGCTGCAGCGTATCGTCACCTTTTAGGTGAAGCCAGTGAACTCGGTAATTCCCATGAAGGCTGTGAAAGGGTGCAAGATCCTTATTCATTGCGTTGCCAGCCTCAAGTTATGGGTGCCTGCTTAGAACAAATTCGCAACACCTCAGCCGTTTTATGCATCGAAGCCAACGCGGTTTCCGACAATCCGCTCGTGTTCGCGGAATCAGGCGACATTATTTCTGGTGGTAATTTCCACGCAGAACCCGTTGCTATGGCTGCCGATAATTTGGCCTTGGCCATTGCTGAGATCGGCAGTTTGTCAGAGCGCCGTATAGCATTGTTAATCGACAGTAACCTCAGCAAACTACCACCTTTCTTAGTCGATAATGGCGGTTTGAACTCAGGCTTTATGATCGCTCAAGTGACAGCAGCAGCATTAGCCAGTGAAAACAAAAACTATGCTCACCCAGCGTCTGTAGACAGTTTGCCTACGTCTGCCAACCAAGAAGATCATGTTTCCATGGCAACGTTTGCAGCACGCCGTCTAAAAGACATGGCCGAAAATACCCGCGGTATTTTAGCGGTTGAAATTCTGTCTGCAACACAAGGCTTGGATTTCCGTTCACCTCTTAAAACCAGTGAATTACTCGAGCAGGTTCGTGCGGAGTTAAGGGCTCGCGTTCCTTTTTACGATAAAGATCGCTATTTTTCAACGGACATTGAAAAAGCCAATACCTTGCTGATGGAAGCCGTTCACAATGACATCATGCCAACCGACTTATTACCAAGTTTCGCGGAGTAATGTATGACTCATTTAAACTCTCTTCTTAACTTGGATAGCCTTTGGTACGGCGCTCACATTGCAACGATGCAAGATGGCCGTTACAACGTCATTAAAGACGCCGCAATTGGTGTTGTCGGTAGTCGTATTGTTTGGTTAGGCCAAGCTTGTGATTTATCGAATTACCAAGCCAAAACAAAGCATGATCTTGGTGGTGGCTGGATCACTCCAGGGCTAATCGATTGTCATACTCACCTTGTGTTTGGTGGCAATCGTGCAGGAGAGTTTGAGCAACGCCTTAACGGCATCCGCTACCAAGACATTACCAAACAAGGCGGTGGCATTGCGTCTACCGTCAAATCAACACGCGAGACCAGCGAAACGGCGTTACTTGCCAATGCGAAACGTCGATTGACTCATTTGATGAACGACGGAGTCACCACGGTGGAGATCAAATCGGGTTATGGATTGTCACTAGAAAGCGAATTGAAAATGTTACGTGTGGCCACCCAGCTAGGCAATACGCTTGCGGTTACAGTAAAGCGTACCTGCTTGGCCGCGCATTCCATGCCCCCCGAATTTGACGACAAAGACGCATACATTGATTATTTATGCGACACGCTTTTACCCAAAATCGCTACCTTAGGTATGGCCGATGCGGTCGATGCATTTTGTGAAGGCATCGCGTTCAGCACAGAACAAGTTCAACGTTATTTTGAAACCGCACAAGCACTGGGCCTAGCCGTGAAAATTCACTCTGAGCAACTTTCGTCACTCGGTGGCACACGCATGGCGGCGTCCTTTAACGCCCTTTCTGCCGATCACATTGAGTTTATTGAAGAAGATGATGTTCTGGCCATGAAGCAATCCGGCACCGTCGCCGTATTATTGCCTGGTGCCTTCTACACACTGAAAGAAACACAATTACCGCCGATCCAATTATTACGTCAACACAACATTCCTATGGCAATCGCCACCGACGCCAACCCCGGCACTTCACCCGCTTTATCGTTACGCTTAATGATGAATATGGGCTGTACTTTATTTGGGCTAACTCCTGAAGAAACCTTAGCAGGCACCACCATACATGCGGCTAATGCATTGGGCATAGCCGATTCTCATGGCACACTGGAAATCGGGAAAGTCGCTGATTTTGTCTGTTGGGATGTGGAAAGCCCTGGAGAACTGAGCTATTGGTTAGGTGGACAGTTAATGAAACAACGAGTTCAACACGGAGTTCTCACTTAATGAACGGTATTACACGCCCCTTTGCATTTCGTTCGAGTGATACACCTGTGTTGGTCAGTATGCCTCATTCTGGTTTATTACTGACCCCTGAAGTCGAACGAGGTCTAACAGAGCAAGCAAAAAAACTACCCGATACAGATTGGTATCTCCCTGAATTGTATGATTTTTTAGAATCATTGGGGGTGGGCTGCATACAAGCAAATTACTCACGCTATGTGATTGATTTGAACCGCCCAGTGGATGACACACCGCTTTATCAGACCAAAACGACAGGTTTATTTCCTAATATTTTGTTTGATTCCAGCAATGTTTTTAACGAGGGTAAACAGCCAGAACAGCAACAAAAAGAACACTATAAAACGCACATTTGGCAGACATACCATACTCAAATCGCGCAGGAACTTGCACGCCTAAAAGATCAGTTTGGCTACGCCATTTTATTCGATGCTCACAGCATCACCGCCAACGTTCCGATGTTATTTGATGGCACCCTTCCTGATTTTAACTGGGGAAGCAACGAGGGTGTCTCTTGCGATATGGCACTCATTAATACGTTAGAAAACACTCTTGATGATCGTTATCACCAAGTTACCAATGGCCGCTTTAAAGGGGGTTATATCACCCGACACTTTGGTCAACCGGAACACGGGATTCATGCTATACAACTAGAACTTTCCCAAGCGACGTATCTTGATGCTAACGAGTTAAAGCATGGTGTATATAAAATAGATCCACATCAGCAACCTCTGATTAAAGATCAATTACAACGCCTCATTACATCTTTGTTACGATAACAAACTGCGCACTGTTTTATTAATAAATAGACATTTTTCACACAGCCTTTATAGTAGCCAGACTTTTCAAAAGCAGAATATAGGTATAGATCATGTCAGAAACGCCATCCGTTGATATCAGTAAACTGGAAAAACTACGTTCATCTTGGTTGCCTGCGGTTGAGTTTTTATTCGGCGAGCCCGTCGCTGAGGCGGAGTTTACAGGGTTTGAACTAAGAGCAGACACACAAGTCCCTTTTGCGTCTTTCCATGATGCGAATAAACCCTTCTCATATATTATAAACATACCTCAGAAAAGCTTAACAAACGACGTTCTGTTGCTTGCAGATATCATGCATGAATTGGCTCATGGTCTTTATCCACTTGGTCACAACGATCAAACCAATGGCCGTAAAACGACGGTTATTTGTGAAGGCGCGGCGGTTTATGGTTCTGTCGTGGCACTTAGACAAGTCTTTGGTGATGAGTGTGTCGATGAATATTTGAATGTATTAAGGGAGCAGGCTTTTAGCTATTACGATGCTTTTTCCTATGTAGCAGTGTTGTTAGCCGATGATCCTCTGGCAATTAAGAAACTACGAGGCATTCATCCATTTCTACAAGATGTAAAAAAATCGGATTTTACGGACGCTGAAGTAAAAGTGGACGTGAAGATAAAAGACATTCTATTAATGACCTTTCGTGCATAATCCTAAACGAAAAGTCGTTAATACGTTACACCAATAGACCTACTTTTTGCGGGTTATTGGACTGATTACGTTTTAAGTTCAAGACATCAAAACCTGACATCAAAAGCGCTTTCTATGCGAAAATGTGCAGCACGAGCCGGTGTTTCTCATTCTGCCCCTGCGCATCATTTTGATGGCCTAAAAGGATTAACATCGGCGATTTGTCAGGAAGGGTTTCAAATCTTTGCCCGTTCGATGCAAGATCAAATAGACAAAGCTAAGGATGATCCTTATGAGCGGCTTGTAGGAATGTGCGAAGGGTACATTTTGTTTTTCAATACAACCAAACATCTTCAAATATTAGTAAGTACTTGCAAACCCTTTAAATCAAATAAAATGGGTGACGAAAATCTGGAATTTGCTGTTTGGTCAATGATTCAAATTTATTGCAATTCGGGGAAATAGATCCTAGTGGAAGTACGAAAGGTGCAAAAATAAAATTAAGAAATATGCTCGCTATGTTAAATCTACAATCTACTTAATAAGTAATTTAAGAAGTAGACTGTTGAGTTAACGCACAATGTTTCTAAAAGTTAAGTTCACTCTCGGTTCACTGATTTTCGTCATTGGCGGCAGTCTATGTTGCCAAAAATCTTGAGTAGTCCCCGCCATAATAAGCAAACTACCATGCTCCAAAAAAACCGATACAGTATCGTTGGTGACTTTGTTTTTAAACGCAAATTTTCGTTCCGCTCCAAGGCTAACAGACGCAATCACACCATTCTTTTTCAGATCTTTCTCTCCATCGCTGTGCCAAGACACGCCCTCACTGCCATCATGATACAAATTCAACAAACACGTATTAAAGGTTTCTCCGAGCTTTTCTTCGACGATGGCTTTAATCTCCAATAGCTCTTGTGTCCAAGGCAAAGCCTGTCGAGTTATTTTAGAATAAGTATAGGTGAACGCACTATCAGCGTATAACGCAACTTTACGTTTAGTAATAATGTGCTTTCCAAGAATAATCGCTTCATCATTCCTCCATTCAATATTCTCCAACAAGCGAGCACAATAATGGTCGGCTTCATCAAGCGGAAATAATTCTCCATAATATTTAACAATACTGTCACCTTCTAAAAGGTTTTCAGGATGTTCAATGGATTCTCTAAATAGATTCATAATTTATCATGCCTATGAGGTCTCAACAATTCATCACTTTACCAAAAGGCTGGTTCAAAAACGCACTAAACATCGTCTTTTCTGCGAATAACCTTGGTGATATCTAGGTTTTTTATCCACAAATATTTTCGAGGCTTTCACTTACTTGTTAATAAATACCTTTTTTCTTTATGCGAGAGAAGTACTGAGAATAAGAACAAAAAAATGATAAAAAAAAGCAGACTCAATGCATTGTCGCATTCATCTGCTCTTTTAAGCTCTGTGAATATATTAAGCACGAGCTTTCAAATAATTCAACATAGTGTCCGCATCAGAAACTTCAAATGGATCCGCAGGTGCATCATCTTGGAAGCCAGCTTCAGAGAACATTTTCACAATTTCACCGTTCTCTACGTGCATAGCATAACGCCAGCTACGCATGCCAAAGCCCAAGTTATCTTTCTTAACCAGCATGCCCATTTGACGAGTAAAGTCACCGTTACCATCTGGTAAAAGGAAAACATTCTCTGCATTTTGGCTTTTGCCCCACTGATACATAACAAACGCATCGTTTACAGAGATACATACAACCGCATCAATGCCTTGAGCAGTAAATTCACTGTAAAGCTCTTCAAAACGTGGTAAATGAGACGTTGAGCATGTTGGAGTGAAGGCGCCAGGCAAAGAGAATACAACTACGTTTTTGCCTTTAAAAAGATCATCACTTGAAACGTCTTTCCACTCAAACGGGTTTGGACCACCCAATTCATCGTTACGAACGCGTGTTTTAAAAACAACACTAGGTACTGTATTTGACATGATATTGTCTTTCCTTTTCTATTGGAGAATCCGCTAAATAATACATTAGCACTGACTCATAAATTGGTATGAATTTATTTTTTTCAATTCTGCATTCGAATATTACTGTATTCAGATCGACTTTCAGGAAAAATTGCACGACTCTTAATCGTCTAGTTCTTCCCAGAATAACGAAACGCTTCTTTTGGCAAGTCATCAATCGATGCGTGAGGCATGTTACGATTCACCACAGTAATTTGTCCAAGGTGGATATCAGGAACATCAGATTCTTTTCATTGCTTAGGCCGTTGCGACGCCAACATCCTCACCCATCCCCATTGGAGTGGCATAAAGCTTCCTATACACAAGGCCAATGACGTCTTCAGCGTTCTTAACTTTAATTGACAACTTACCTATTGAAGGGGAGTCCTAATCACTTAATGATATTTTTTACTGGCGACCTCTCCCCATAACGATTCGATTTTTCTATCACGGCCACAACGAGTACGATAGTAAGTATAACGAATGGGGTTTTTCTTATAATAATTTTGATGATAGTTCTCTGCTAAATAAAACTCTTTGGCGACAAGAATTGGAGTGACAATGTCTTCTTTAAAGGGTTTGCTCTGGTTCACTTCTTCTAAGGAAGATTCAAAGACTTTCAGTTGCTCTTCGTTTTGATAAAATAGACCTGTAAAATAGGGGCTGCCCTTATCACAAAACTGACCTTTTGCGTCAGTAGGGTCAATGGTTTTCCAAAAATAATCTGTCAATGATTTTAAAGAAACGACCTCATCATCAAATGTGATTTTAACCGCTTCATAATGGCCTGTTTGTTTAGAAGAGACAGCTCGATAGCTTGGGTTTTTAACATGTCCACCAGTATAACCAGACACAACATCTAGTACACCTTCAATATTTTCGTAATCCGATTCGACACACCAAAAACACCCACCGGCCACAATCATAGTTTGTGTGTCAGCCTGAACTAAATGAGGACTAGTAAGCAGAAAAACACCAAACATATTTTTTATTAAACCATTCATTTTCATCATTTTTCTCTTAATATTGTGATTTGATTTCATTTAATTGGATGATGAAACCACCAGATCAACGCATCCTTTCATCACCTTAACTCACAGGCAAGATGAAAAACACGTAATCCTTAATCAATTATCCGTTGCATTAACTGTGGTTTTTCGTAAAAAATTGCCAATAGAGTAAGTCTTCATTTATAGTACGTCTCAACTGTGATTTTTTATTTTCCTTTGTCGTTTGAGCGCAAAAAACTCAAAAAGTTCACCTTTTATAAGAGATAAAAATACGTAACATTATTCTAAGAAACAATATTGCTTAAGGATATCGATATGCCCTCGAAAAAGCCTCTCACAATCAGCGTAAAACTTACTCTGGGATTCTGTATTGTTCTACTGATGATGCTAATTCTGACCGTTATCAGCATCAATCGAATGAATTTTATTAATGATACATTAACAGAAATCACGGACATAAATTCTGTTAAACAACGCTATGCCATCGACTTTAGAGGCAGCGTACATGATAGAGGTATTGCGATACGAGATGTCGTTCTTGTACGCACTAGCAGCGAAGTCGATTCTTTGGTTGAGTTGATCAACGATTTAGATGCTCATTACCAAGCATCGGCAAAAAAAATGGATCGTGCTCTTGAAGAACATATGGATATGTCATCCACTGAGATTGCCATTTTCGATGCGATCAAAGAAATTGAAGCGCATTCTATGCCTCTTATTCAACAAGTGATTCAACATAAAAGAAACAATGAGGTTGAAAAAGCAACTGCCGTATTGCTAAACGATGTAAGCCCTGCCATCGTGGAATGGCTAGAGATTATCAACGAATTCATTGACTATGAAGAAGCTGAAAACCAAATCGCTACACCAAAAGCACGTTTGGTAGCCAGTAGCTTCCAATTATGGATGATTTCCCTTACGGCTATTGCGGTTGTGATCAGTGCCTTTGTTGCCTACTTGATCAGTAGTAACTTAAAACGTTCCTTAGGTGGTGAACCTCAGGAAGCAGGTGATGTCCTAGCACACATCGCCAAAGGTAACCTTAGCGAAACCATCGATAATAACTACGAAGACAGCATGATGTCTTCTGTTGCTCTGATGCAAGTCAAACTCAAGCAAACGGTTGCTGAAATTACGCATGCTTCAATACAACTGTCTGAAGAAGCCATGATGGTTTGCATGGGGTCTCAAAAAGCACTCGATGCTTCTGAAAAACAGACTGAAATTACCGTTGAAGCATCTAGAAGTCTAGGTCAAATGGATGAAAGCATTAATGAAATCGCTCACATTGTGAAAAAAACGGATGAAAACTCCACACTAACCTTTGATTTGTCTCAAAAAGGCAGTGCATCCGTTATCGAAGTAGGTAAAGAAATTGCGAAAATTTCTGATACGGTCAAAGTATCAGCGGAGCAAGTCTCTGTACTCCAAGAACGCGTATTAGCAATTGGTAACATTGTTAATGTTATCCGTGAAATTGCCGACCAAACGAATTTATTGGCTTTGAATGCCGCCATTGAAGCCGCTAGAGCAGGAGAAACAGGCAGGGGGTTTGCCGTTGTTGCCGATGAAGTCCGTCAGCTAGCCCAACGTACGGGAACGGCCACGGGGGAAATTGAAAACATGATTAATAAAGTTCAAGAAGACACCCAAGCAACCGTAAAAGCCATGGAAACCATCGTCCCACAAGTTGAGATGGGTCTAACGTTAACTAAAGAGGCCAACGGTCTATTAGGTGATATACAAACCCAAGCAAAAGACTCCTTAACGAAAATTCGAGAAGTAGTAAATGCAACCAATGCTCAGGTGAGTATGATTGCCGACATCAGTAGCAGTGTTGAAGAAATAGCAACAATGTCACAACAAACCAACGCATCGTTACAGGACAACGCAAAAGCAGCAACGTCTTTAGAAAATTTATCCGCCACTCTGAAATCTCAAGTAAGCTATTTTAAACTCTAAACAAGATACCTTAAGTTCACATTGACAACACCAACAAGCATCAGAGATCGTAGCGATTCTCTGATGCTTTTTCTTATTTTCTTACCTCTCTCACCACAAGAGCCTACTTTCCAAAAAATGGATATTCTCTTAAATACTGAGTCACTTGTTAGTGTTCGCTGTCTAGGTATTCTTAGGAGGTTATCTGAGTGATGAAGTCCGATTTTTCTGAATACGTCGTTATGGCATAAGCAACCTTATACCACCTCCTCGTATTGCAAAAGCCATTACGGCCGACACAATTTTGCTTAATCGATATGATTCATTGTATATATTGTATACCGTTACCCAAAAGTCATGAGAACAATTAGGGCGCTTTCAACGTGCTATTACTCCTTGACTCCACCCTAATAAGTTACTTGACGTGAAAACGCATCAAACCCAATAGTTAATTCGCGCGGTAAACCAGAGAACCACCTGGCTCTCTGATTTTATTTACCATACAACTGACTGTTACAACACAAGCACTCTTAGTAAATGCGTTTCTCCGTACAATCAAGCTGATCGTCATCACTATCAAATAAGCTCGCTAAAAACCATTCTGATGGGTTTAAAACAAACCCTTGAGTCAACTCGATGCCGGAATGAACGTGAATATCACCAACCGTTTGGCTCAGTGAATTGGTGATCACAATGTCTTCGCTCACTACCTCACCCCCACTTAGTAAGTGTCTCGCGATTTCTTGATTATAAATGATCAATCGCACGTCATCCGCTTGTGTTACAGAGATGTCTTTCCCTTCAAAATCACCAGCCGCAAACTTAACCGCTTTAATTGAGCAATATTCGCTTTGGCTATTTCTGAGTAACATGACGCCATTTCCAACTGTGCCTCGTAAATGCAACAGACTTCCGGTTGTCGGTGAGTCAATATACACCGCCCCATAAGCATCTTCTGGCAACGGGTTCATACCAGAAAGAGATAGCTTCTCTGAAAGCGCTTTATCACTTGCGCACGCCATGACGCTTAACGCCCCAATCACTATAAATACTATGTTTAATACCGTTTGAATACGTATAAAACTCATTCTATTTCCCCTTAATTTACAGTGAATGAAGTGGATTCAATATCGTCATGACCATCACTTGACTGAAGGAGCAGCACGAAGAGAATCAAAAAACCAAAGACAGGCAGACAAATAATACTTATCCACCACCCAGAGCGATTCGTATCATGCAAACGACGCACAGTGATGGCTAAAGAAGGAACAAATAAAAGGATGCTGTACACACCTTCTAAAAACCAACTGGTATCCAACTGAATCTCCATTAAAATCAGCAGTGTTGTGATTATTAAATGGGGGATAAAAAAACACCAAAACGCTTCTCTCGAGGATTTTCCTGTAAAATCAGAAAAGCGTTTGAACGCATCCAAGTACCAAAACATTGTATTTACCTTATGAGTCCAATGAACTCTATCAAAAGTGAATGAGCGCCCCAGAGCCGTTTTGCTCTAGGAATGTCTACAAGGTGCGTTGATTTGAGTGATTTTTCGTCCTACATCGGGATATAGGACGTCTTCAATCACTATTTAGGACACAATTAATAACAATCAATACGACACAAAACCTTCAAGAAGCATTCTGTCTTCCAATTCGAGTGAGGTTGCCGTAAAGTAAAACGATAAAAAAGTGGACGCATTATGATCTCGATCCCTCTCCCATTTGTTATTACGCTCCTCCTAAGCATCTTGGCAGCGGTGCTTTACGTTCGCCAAGAAACGAAAGAAAAGCCTGCCTTTCTCTTCCTAACATTGTGCGCTCTCAGCACCGCCATTGTTGGAATGAGATGGACACTTGATCTCGCCATACTGCGTTTCTTACAGCCGCTTTTTGCGTCTTTAATCCCTGCAACAGCTTGGTATTGTTTTTCTCAAGCTCACGGTAAAAAGCACCTTCACTTTATGCATTTCATCGCGCCTTTAATGGTTATGATCGCGGCCCTTACTTATCCCTTTTGGCATCCACCGATCGATCCTGTCTTAACGTTACTTTATATAGGCTATGGTTTTGCGCTTATTAAAGCGTCTCTCAACTCAAAAGCCGTTCCGGAAAATGTCAGTTTTTCGGAAATAGAGAAAGCACAAAAAGCAGAACGTATTGCAGGTTTTATGTTGCTTTTTTCAGCGGCAATTGATGGCACTCTAGCCATTGATTTTGCTTTTTTTCAGGGCGAGCATGCCGTCTATATCCTTATGATCGGCCACACTCTGCTATTACCCGTTTTGTCTCTTGCCGTTATCATTGTTAGCTTGAGTATTCGCTCACATGACTACGACGAAGAACGATTATCAACCATTCAAATAAATCAAAAGAAAGACTCAATCGCACCTCAATCAGTAACCGTTGAAGGTAAAAAACACACGGACAAACCGCTTAAAGAAAAATCAAACAGCACGACTCTCGATGAGGCAGAAGTGGATGCTATTATCAAAAAATTGAATGGATTAATGACAGAGAAAGAGGTTTTTCTTGACCCAGATCTCACGCTCGACCGACTGGCTCGCAAGCTCATCATTCCTGCTAGACACATTTCAAATGCAGTAAATCAAGTATACGGTCGTAACATTTCTCAAGTGATCAATGAGTATCGTATCGAACGGGCAAAGCAACTATTAGAAAACACCCACGACCCGATTACCCAAGTGTATTTAAATTCAGGGTTTCAAACTAAATCCAACTTCCACCGAGAATTTACACGTATTACTCAAAAAACACCCAGCGCTTATCGACGTTCTCATAATCAATTACTTGAAGAATAAAGCATTAGTTCTCTGGTTGCTATAAGGGTACTTATACTAGGAACTTATTTGGCATTCCAGCAAGTGGAAACCGTTTTGACATTGCCGGTATGACACTGTGTGAAATGGAGAATGGTAAAATTACAGGCTTATGACATATAGAAGAAATAAGAAAGTTTATACAACAGCTTACCGCCAAGCCTTAAGCACATTCTTGCTTTACACAAAGTCGATGGTGTTCTATCCATCGATTTCTCTCTATAAAACTCTTTGCTCATCGCCTTAAATTGGTTTTTTCTTTGCTGAACTACAGTATCTAAAAAAAAACAAAAATTAACACAAATACTTACACTTGGAAACATTTAACGACGCTTTTGATAATTATTTTTCCAGTTAAAATCCTTAATATTCAACACTATAAAGACACCCTGTCTCTTTACGTGGACATTTTATCTTGTTTTTTTATAACATTAGTTTACATTGTTACGCTTTCTATAAGAAGCATCTTTCAGAGAGAAGTATGAAGTTCAATGTACTGGTGACGAAAGCCCTAATGGCCTGCTCGTTAATTGCCACAACGGTCCAATCAGAAGACATCGTTAATGTCGTTTCAATTAATAGTGGTACACAAAAAACCGTCGCCTCCGCATTATTCCGACAATATGAAGCCAGTAATCCGGATGTGAAAATTAATTTGATTACGCTTCCAGATGGAGAGTTCAAAACCAACCTTCCAAATTGGTTAAGCAGCAGTCAATCAGAATACGATTTGATTTTCTGGCATGGGGGAAATCGTCTCTTTAGTTTTGTAAAAGAAGATCAAATAGCACCTCTTAGTCAACTTATGGACACAAATACCGTTAAGAATTCTTTCACTAAAGGCAGTCTTGGGGCTATCACGCTTAACGATGAAATATACGCAGTTCCTACCTCTTATTATCAATGGGGAATGTATTACCGCAAATCCACATTCAGTGAAAATGGTATCCAACCTCCTAAAACATGGGATGATTTTATTCAAGCTGGCAATAAATTAAAGCAGAACGGCATTACACCACTGGCGCTTGGCAACTCAGGCAAATGGCCTGCTTCCGCTTGGTTTGATTATTTGGATTTAAGAATCAATGGTCTTGAGTTCCACACTGAATTATTACAAGGCAAACACTCTTTTAACGACCCGAGGGTAAAAAAAGTCTTCTCCCACTGGAAACGGCTCGTTGACGGTAATTTCTTTATGTCATTGCAGGATTCCGTTGATTGGAACGAGGCATTACCTTTTATCTATCATAATCATGCTGCCATGATATTGATTGGTAATTTCGTTTCTGGTGAATTAGCCAGCTACCTTCAAGACGACTTTGCTTTCATGCCATTTCCTACCATTGACCCTAATGTCCCCTTATACGAAGACGCGCCTCTTGACATTGTGATGGTGCCAAGTAACACCACAATCAGCAGCGGCCTAAAGGGATTAGTGTCCTACATGGCCTCATCATCATTCCAATCCCAATACAATCAAGATATGGGAATGATTCCACCCCACGTAGACGCCAAAATATCTGATGGTGCTTTTATCAAAGAAGGGGCGAAATTACTTGGGTCAGCAGCAGGCTTAGCCCAATTTTTTGATCGAGATACTCAAAGTGCCTTTGTTGAGCCTGCATTAGATGTCTTTGCTCGGTTTTTAACATCAGCAGACATCAAACGCGCTCAATCAGAGTTAGAGCAGCTAAGACAAACACACCTAATAACGTCTAAACCCTAGGGAATAAAAGTGTAAAAATGAAGATTAAGCAAAAGTTAAACCTTGCTGTATTAATTGCAATAACCGTAACGTTATTGGTTTCTGCGGCAGTCACCATCTACATAAACCAACAGAAATTAATCGAGGCAGTCCACATTGGCGCTAATAGCAGTGCCAAACGATTAGGTATCACTCTGTCTAGCCCACTTTGGAAAATGGACATAGACACAGCAAAGAAAGTCGTGGTCTCTGAGCTTGGTACAAACGAATTGGTTGCTGTTGATGTATTAGGCAGCGACAACAACACTCTTTTCGCTTTTGAACTAAACGATAAAACGGGTCAGATCATTGAAGAGCCGTTTAATGGTGAAAGTTATTTGACGAAAACCGAAACCATCTATTTTGAAATCAAAGGTGAGCGCTTTGAAGCTGGTAAATTAAACCTTTACTTTACCAAAGCCAATATTAACGACACTCTAAACAATGAGATTATCAACCGTCTCTTACAAGTGATTATCTTAATTTTGATCATGCTGATCATTCTGCCCCTCTTAATCAACAAAATTATTATCACACCATTGGATAATATGAAAAGTCGTGTTTTCAACATCGCTAAAGGCGAAGGGGATTTGACTCGGCGGGTGACGACAGACGGCAATGATGAGTTAAGTGAACTGGGGGAAGGCATTAACCTGTTTATTGATAACGTACATACTATTATTAGTGAACTAAGTGATGTTGTTCAAGTCATGGATAACAGCACAAAACAAGGAAAAGACACCACACTTCAACTGAATCAATCCGTTGACTTACTTAGTGACGAAGTCAAACAAATCGCCGACTCAATGAATGAAATTAGCCATACATCACGAGATGTCTCATCACAAACCAGTGAATTAGCAGGAACGCTTGGCGAAACGAACCAAGTGGCGGTTGATGGCAGCGCATTCATCGACTCCGCAGCAGATATGACAGGGTCATTATCTGAGTCTGTGAAGAACTCCAGTGTACAAATGGCGGAGTTGGATACCCACACTCAAGAAATTGGCTCTGTCGTAACCGTCATAGAAAGCATCGCACAACAAACTAATCTACTCGCATTAAATGCCGCAATCGAAGCCGCACGGGCGGGTGAACACGGCCGTGGTTTTGCCGTTGTGTCCGATGAAGTAAGGTCATTAGCGCAGAAAACTCAGAACTCGGTTAGTGAGATTATTAGCATTGTCGACCATCTACAACAATTGTCCAAAGTTACCTACTCTGCAATGGACAACAGCTTACAAAAAGCGGAATCCAGCGTGCAATCGGTGAAAAGTGCTGGCGAGTCGTTTGGCCATATATGTCAATCGGTTCAAAAGAATCTTACACGTTCCGATATGATTGCCACCGCAGCCGAAGAACAATCCGAAACACTGCATATGATCGAAAAGAACATTCAAGAAATTATTCGTATTAATGATGAAACTCAACGAATATCCTCTGATAACGCTCAATTAAATGAAGACATCGTAGACTCCAGCCAAAAACTTGCAACTTTGGTGTCCAAATTTAAAATTTAAATCAGAGAATACTCACGAATAAAGCATCAAGATAAAGGGCCTTTCTGATTCTCATATGAATCAAACAAGCGCCCTTTTTTGTGCTTCAAAATCAAGACATACACGACGGGCCTCATTTGACTGCGTAAACCATGTAAAAAATTTTCTTTCCTTCATCTGCTATGATGAAACACCGTTTATCACTTTTAGAAAAATCACGCCTAGAGGCTAAGTGATGAGTCCAAGAGCCAACAACTGCTGTCGTTATATTACGTTATGCACTACATAGTATTAGCATTCAATCGCATTTACAGCTAAACCGCCGCGCGATGTTTCTTTGTATTTGTCTTGCATATCCATGCCAGTGTCCCACATGGTTTTGATCACTTTATCCAATGAAATAAAGTGGTCTCCATCACCACGCAACGACATTTGAGTCGCATTAATCGCTTTCATTGCAGCAATCGCATTTCGTTCAATACAGGGGACTTGAACTAAGCCACCAACAGGGTCACAAGTGAGACCTAAGTTATGCTCTAAGCCGATTTCAGCTGCATTCTCTACCTGCTCTGGCGTACCGCCCAATATTTCGCAAAGCCCTGCTGCCGCCATAGCACAAGCCGATCCGACTTCGCCTTGGCAACCTACCTCAGCACCAGAAATGGACGCATTTTTCTTACATAACGCCCCAATTGCCGCTGCCGCTAATAAGAAATCCACCACATTCTCTTCTTGTGGATTTGGTATAAACTCCATGTAATACATTAACACGGCAGGAATAATACCCGCTGCGCCATTCGTCGGAGCAGTAACAATGGACCCTCCGCCTGCATTTTCTTCGTTCACTGCAAGAGCGTATAAATTTACCCAATCCATCGCACCTAATGTCGAGCTAATCACATTGGGATTGCGAGAGTGTACCAAAGATTGATGTAACTGCTTAGAACGTCGCCTAACATTTAACCCTCCTGGTAAAATGCCTTCTTTCTCAATACCTTTGGCAATACAGGCTTTCATAGTGTCCCAAATAGCACGTAGGCCATCTCTAACCTCCGCTTCGGAACGCCATACTTTCTCATTTTCCATCATCAATTGGCTGATGGTTAAATTATGTGTTTTGCATAGGTCAAGTAATTCAACCGCATTGTTGAAGTCATAAGGCAACTCTACCTGAGGAACCAGATGCACATCTTCTACGGCTTCACCTTCATCAATAACAAAACCACCGCCGATAGAATAGTAGGTATTTTTAAACAAGAGAATGTCATTTGAATCATAAGCAAAGAGCGTCATTGCATTAGGATGAAAATCTAAATTTTCTTCCACAAAGTTCATGTCTCTCTGCCATATGAATTCAATAGGAAACCGCTCCAATAACAACAAAGAGTTGTTTTCTTTTAGTTCATTTACCACGGGGATAATTGTTTCTGGATCAATGCTCTGTGGACGCTTTCCCATCAAACCAACAATAACGGACATGTCCGTTCCATGCCCTACACCGGTTGCACTTAACGAGCCATAAAGATCGACTTTTATCCGTGTTACATCCTGAGCAATGGCTTGTTTATCTAATGATTCCACAAACTGGGCGGCAGCAATCATTGGCCCGACGGTGTGAGAACTGGAAGGTCCCACACCAATTTTAAAAAGATCGAAAACAGAAATCGACATACACACCCCATGGCGTTAATGACGCCATAATAAAAATTAGCTACTAAAAACCACTGTACGACTACCGTTTAAAAAGACCCGTTTTTCAATGTGATAACGGATGGCATTAAACAACGTTATACGCTCAACATCTTGCCCTTTGGATATTAAATCTTCTGGGTAAAACGCATGGTCAACTGTTTGAATGCCTTGAGTAATAATCGGCCCTTCATCAAGATCATTATTGACATAATGTGCAGTTGCCCCCACCATTTTGACGCCTTTTTCCCATGCTTGATGGTAAGGACGCGCACCTTTAAAGCCCGGCAGTAAAGAGTGATGAATATTGATGGCTTTGCCGTTGAGCTGCTCGCACATCCAAGGGGACAGCACTTGCATGTAACGCGCTAATACCACCAATTCTGTATCGTATTCTTCCAACAGCTTAATAATTTGAGCTTCTTGTTCTGACTTCGTTTCTGCCGTAATAGGCAAATGGTAATACGGAATCCCATGCCACTCTGCCAACGATTTTAAATCAGGATGATTTGAAATAATGACGGGCACTTCAATATTCAACTGGCCTGTACGATGGCGATACAATAAATCATTTAAACAATGATCGTATTTGGATACCAAAATCGCGACACGTGGGCGATGCTCAGGTTCAGTCAACTCCCATGTCATCTCAAATGCTTCAGCACGAGGCGAAAATTCCTTATCAAACTGAATCGCATTAAACTTGTCGTCTTGAGGTTGGAACTCAATGCGAATAACAAATCGTTTTGATACGTGGTCATCAAAAGAGTGGATCTCATCCACGTAATTGCCCGCTTCAGCCATAAAACGAGTGACCACATCCACCGTCCCCAATCGGCTTGGGCAATTTGCGGTAAATATCCAAGGTTTCTTAATATGAACCATATTATTACTCCGAATAAGATGCGCAATTCATTAACACGTATGAAAAATGATACGCTAAAACGAGGCGCGACCCGCCCTGAATTAGAACGAGCCGCATTCATAGACAGAATTTAGGCTTCAATAACTAAACCAAACTCACGGCTAGCATCTTGTATCCATAACCAAATGTAATCAGAAAAGCTTCGACGAATAATCAATTCAAAACGTAAGTCACCTGTACGTCGCATAATCACCGTACTTTTCGCAAACAACGTTGAAACCACTTTTCCGACTGGAAATTCTGATTGATGCAAATCGACAGAAACGGATTTTTTCAACATTTCCACCACATTATCACCAGAAACTTCCAGTACCGTTGAACCACCACTGCTGTTGACTAAAGAGTAATGTCCTGGCATTTCTGCACGAAATTTGGTCTCTACATCAAAAGCGTCTAAACCTGGAACCAAAATCAGCCACTCATCTGGAGACAACCAACGAATTGAGTAATTTTCTGACTCAACTGAGGTTAATGGAGACAATGGCAACGCAAGGCCCAAAACTTTTTCTACAGCCGCTTTTTGCGCTTCATCATTCTGATTACAACGTAACGTTAAATGACCTAACAACTTGTGTTCACGTAAATGAACACCACCTTGTTTTGGCCCTTTTGACGCTAATGTGGCAAGGTCAGCATGATGTAACGGAGACTGCCCTTGTATCTCAGAAGAAGGCAATTGATTCATAACCTCCGCTTTAACCAGTACGGCTTTTTCTTCCTTTGGTGTTGTTTTAATCTCAGACATTTTGACGCTCCCCTTTTGGATCTAGGAAGATTGGGCTACAGATTTCCGCTTCGATTACAGAACCGTCAACCAATGGATAGAAGACACTTTCTCCCATTTTACTTAAGCCATCTTTCACAAAGCCCATCGCAATACTGTGGCCCAAATTTTCACTCCAATAGCTGGACGTGACGTGACCAACCATAGGCATAGGAATGGGTGCATTTGGATCCAATACTCCTTGAGAACCTTCAGGTATAACTTTTTTAGGATCTTTCGTTTTTAGGCCAACCATTTGTTTGCGTCCATCACGAATGCAATCTTGCCGAGCCATACCACGCTTACCAATGTAGCTAAACGGTTTCTTATTAGAGACACACCAGCTCATGCCTAAGTCATGAGGATGTACTGAACCATCCGTATCTTGACCGGCAATGATAAAACCTTTTTCCGCACGCAATACGTGCATGGTTTCTGTTCCATAAGGCGTTAAATTGTATTTTTCACCGGCTTCAAACAGTTTTTCCCAAACATGCATACCGTAATTGGCTTGTACGTTAATCTCGAATGATAACTCTCCTGTGAAAGAGATACGAAACACACGAGCCGGTACACCAGCGACCGTTATCTGCTTCCAATCCATATAAGAGAAATTGTCGTTCGTCACATCGTAATCAACCAACTCTGATAGCAACTTACGACTGTTCGGTCCAGAAATCGTCAAGGTTGACCAATGATCCGTCACGGTGTTGAAATACACATTCATCTCAGGCCATTCCGTTTGATGATAAAGCTCAAGCCATTCCAACACTCTGGCAGCACCGCCCGTTGTCGTAGTCATCAAGAAGTGTTGATCACCTAAACATGCAGTAACACCGTCATCAAATACCATGCCGTCTTCGCCACACATCAGACCGTAACGACACTTACCAACTGCCAATTTAGCCCATGCATTCGAATACACACGGCCAAGGAATTCACGTGCATCTTTACCTTGGATGTCAATTTTACCCAAAGTAGACGCATCCAAAATACCAACACTTTTACGAACAGCCACACACTCTCTGTTCAATGTTTCTTGCATCGTCTCAGCACCTTGAGGGAAGTACCATGGGCGCTTCCATTGACCCACATCCTCAAATTTCGCACCACGCTTAAGATGCCATTTATGCATCGCTGAATAACGTTTTGGATCAAATAACTCACCACAATGACGACCAACAATCGCACCAAATGTAATCGGCGTATAATTTGGGCGGAAAATAGTTGTTCCAGTTTCTGGTATGGTTTTATCCAATGCTTTCGCAGCAATAGCCATACCATTGATGTTGCCCAATTTACCCTGATCCGTACCAAAGCCCATTGCAGTATAGCGTTTCACATGCTCTATTGATTCAAAACCTTCACGACACGCCAACTCAATACCCGCCGCCGTGACATCGTTTTGATAATCAACAAACTGTTTTGGTGCTTTTGACGTCGATTTTACATGAGGAATGTGGAACAAAGACATTGGTGCATCTGGCGTTAAGTCCTCGGTCGTTGGCACGTCCACTTTTGCTGCTGTCATACCAAGTTCACTCAATGCTTTTTGCCCTGCTGATAGGCCTTCACTTAATGCATCAGCAAGATCATATTGACCATTAATACCACCCGCTGTAAGTTGCTTTTGAGCCGTTTTACCCGGCAAAAAACCAACAACCTCATCGCTCCAGATAGGACGGCTGCCAGTATGACAAGACAAGTGAATAACAGGGCTCCAACCGCCCGTCGTTGCAACCGTATCCGCACTTAATACTCTTACGGCACCCGTCAGTTTATTGCCATTTTGACTCAATGGCGCAATCGAAACGCCCGTGACACGTTTGCCACCCTGAACGTCGATCACCGCTGAACCAAGAATAATATTTAACCCACGGTCACGAGCCACTTGAGCACGTGCACCGTTCGACGCAGGACGAGTATCAACAATCGCTGCCACTCGTTGGCCAGCATCATGCCAATCCAACGCGGCCTGATAGCCATAATCGTTGGTTGTCATTAACACCAATTCTTTACCTGGAACCACACCGTAACGATTAATGTAGGTTGATACGGCACTTGCAACCATACAACCGGGAACATCATTATTACCGTATACTAATGGGCGATCATGTGCTCCCGTCGCCAATACAACCCATTTCGCACGTACTTTGTGTATACGTTGACGAACTTGCAGTACTGGCGCGATGTCCGCTAGATGGTCAGTACAACGTTCGTGAATGGTGACAAAGTTATGATCGTGATACCCATTCACGGTAGAGCGTGGTAATAGCATCACGTTGTCTAACGTTGATAGCTCTTCCACAACCACACTTACCCATTCAGTTGCCGGTTTACCATTAAACAATTCTCTCGTGTTTAACAGACAACCACCGAACTCATTATGCTCATCCGCAATAATTACGCGAGCACCACCACGTGCCGCCGTTAAGGCCGCCATTAAGCCCGCTGGACCAGCACCAACAACTAACACATCACAATGCTGGTTGATGTTGTCGTATGTATCGGGATCATTTTTTAACGGAGAACGACCAAGGCCAGCGGCTTTACGGATCACAGTTTCATAGTTATGCCACAAGGACTGAGGGAACATGAACGTTTTATAATAAAAACCTGGTGGCATTAGGTTTCCACCTAATTTACCGACCATCCCCATCAAATCAGTATCAACACTTGGCCAGCCATTTGTCGATGCAGACACCAAACCATTAAACAGCTCTTGTTGCGTTGCTCTAACATTAGGCACTTGCGTCGCTTCGGTTGCGCCTAATTGCAAGATAGCATTTGGCTCTTCTGCACCCGCAGCCACAATGCCACGAGGTCGGCTGTATTTGAAACTACGACCAACGACGTCAATACCATTCGCCAGCATTGCAGAAGCCAATGTATCCCCATGAAAACCTTGATATTCTTTTCCATTATAGAAAAAAGTGAGGGGCTGAGAGCGGTCGATTCGGCCCCCATTTTGAAGGCGGTTTTGCTGTGTCATGATTCCGCTCCTACTTTTCAGCGACGATAGATGGCTGTTCGCCGATCTTGTAAACTTCTTTAATTTCATACGTTTGGGTATCGCGTGTCATATTGAAAAATTTACGACACCCAGCTGCATGAACCCATAACTCATGATGAATACCACGTGGGTTTTTACGGAAGAAAAGATACGTGCCCCACTCTTCATCAGTGCAAGCATCAGGGTCAAGAGGACGAGGAAGATGCGCCTGACCTGCTGCATGAAACTCTTCTTCTTCACGGTATTCCGCGCAATGCGGACAATAGATATGAAACATATTTATCAGCTCCTATTAATGCGCTACGCCAGCGGCACCATGTTCATCGATCAAGGCACCATCATAGAAACGGAACATAGAGAAAGGTTCCGCCATTGGGTGCATTTCACCTTTCGCCAGAGACGCCGCAAAAACGTTGCCCGAGCCAGGGGTTGCTTTAAAGCCACCCGTTCCCCAACCGCAGTTAAAGAACAAATTTTTCACTGGAGACTTACTAATAATCGGGCAGGCATCTGGGCATGTGTCCACGATTCCACCCCATTGGCGGTTCATACGAACACGACTGAATATTGGGAATAACTCAACAATGGCTTGTACCGTATGCTCAACCGTTGGATACGACCCGCGTTGACCATAACCGTTATAGCCATCGATACCAGCGCCAATCACCAAATCGCCTTTGTCTGATTGACTGACATATCCATGCACATGGTTAGACATCACTACCGTATCTAAAATCGGTTTGATTGGCTCAGATACCAAAGCTTGTAATGGATGCGATTCTAATGGCAATTCAAAACCTGCCATTTTAGCAATCACACTGGAGTTACCCGCGACAACAGACCCAACGCGGTCTGCCATAATGTCACCATAACGATTGGTTTTTACACCCGTAATCGTGCCATCTTCAATAATCAGATCCGTCACTTCCGTTTGTTGAATCAAATCAACACCCAAAGAGTCTGCACCCCGAGCAAATCCCCAAGCAACGGCATCATGGCGAGCAACGCCCCCACGCGGCTGCCATGATGCACCCATTATTGGGTATCGTGTATTTTGCGAACAATCCATGTGCGGCACGATTTCTTTGATTTGCTGAGGGTCCAGAACTTCACCGTCGATGCCGTTTAAACGATTGGCATTTACGCGACGTTCAATATCTCGCATGTCTTGTAAGGTATGACCTAAATTCAATACGCCTCGCTGAGAAAACATGACATTATAGTTCAAGTCTTGCGACAACCCTTCCCATAGTTTCATTGCATGCTCATATAAGTGAGCGGATTCATCCCATAAGTAGTTTGATCGAACAATGGTTGTATTACGGGCTGTATTACCACCGCCTAAATAACCTTTTTCGATAACGGCTACGTTTGTTACGCCATGCTCTTTCGCAAGGTAGTATGCGGTCGCTAAACCATGACCGCCGCCGCCAATGACAATCACATCGTATTTTTTCTTAGGCGTAGGATTACGCCATGTACGCTGCCAATTTTCATGGTGTGTAAAACTGTGTTTTAGTAACCCAAACCCTGAATAACGCTGCATATCGTCAGCTCCTGTTTTAGCCGCCACTTATACCCATTAAAGCGGCTTCTGTTCTTATACAAATTAGCGATGCTGTTTAGCGATACACGGAGTAATCGGCATACAACGCTTTTACACGTTTTTACTTTTAAGGGAGTTTTATCAACCTGAGACAATAAAAAGACGCTCTGGGAAGCTCATTGTATTTTAAATAGTCATTTAGCAAGTTTGATCTAATATAGCGCTTACACCTTTCTTATCTATGCTTGCACACGACTCCCTATTGCGTAGACACGACATACAAGGACTTTTTAGCAGAAAAAAAAGTTGCGTATGAAGCGACTGAAGAGGGAATTTTTTTCTACGAAAATGGATTTTATGTATTAGAAGAAACATGACCTATCCACGTTTTTTCTTCCTGTATAATATCTAAAAACCATTTCTTAAACACACAAAAAGCTTCATGCTCTTGCTTACTTTCTGAGTACGTTAAATAATGCAACTTTTCTTTATAAACAGACTCAACCTCTCCAACGCGAACTAACCATCCTTGCTTTATCATAGGTACGACTAAGTGGTTCCAACCAAGGCTGACCCCTTGATGATTTAACACCATTTGAATCAACATGGTGTAATCATTCGCATTGAATAGATGGCGATCTCTATTTAGACGAATTTCACCTCCACCCGCTTGGCTATCTAACCAAACTTCCCAATCCACATGTTCTGCTACTTGAGAGCGCCCATATGGCGTTAAGTTTAATAAGGTCGCATTGGTCAATCCCTCTAATGTCGCGATATCTGGATTTTGTTTTAAATACAGAGGCGAACAAACCGGATAAATTGAATCATAAAACAATGGAATTGAATGGTACCCTTCCCGAGGGTCGCTGACTTTATTGATGAAAATATCAGGGTAAACACCAGGTTCCATTTGCAAGAAGTTGCTGGTTGTTACCACATTCACGTCAATGTAAGGGTTCTCAGCAAAAAAACTAGGCAACCGCGTCGACAACCAAAAAGCCGAAAAAGCGGGGGAACAACAAATGACCAACTCTTGTTTGCCCTTTTTATTATTTTGAATACGCTGAGATACTTGAGCAATGTTAACAAAGGATAAATAGGCTGCATTATAAAAAGTAACCCCTGCCTCAGTTAATTCTACTGCCCTACCTGATCGTTTAAATAACTCAACATCAAGAAAAGATTCTAACTCTCTAATCTGCCTACTTATGGCCGCTTGAGTGACACAAAGCGCTTCTGCTGCTCGGGTAAAATTTTGATACTTGGCCGCTGCAACGAACGCTTTCACAGCTCGTAATGAAGGCATTTTAATTAAGATCTGATCGGGTTCAACATGCTTTACCATGGCTAAAACCCTCCTTTATTCTCAAAAGACTTGGTGAGTTTGGCCACGACTATTTGACAAAATAGACATGATCACCGATCTCATTAGTCGTTATTTAGTACTCGATTTTCATGTCACTTTGAATGCTGGTACAACAAGAAAGAATGTAACCGTCTTCGATCTCTTCGTCGCTAATGCCACCACTGTGCAACATGTCAAACTCTCCAGAAATGACTTTCACACGGCAGGCTCCACAAATGCCGATTCCACAGGCTTTTGAAATGTTCACCCCCGCACTGATCGCCGCTTCATTCAAATTCATCCCACGATCTACTTCAATGGTTTCGTCCGAATCGGCAAAGCTTAAGAAAACTAACTCTTTAGGCTGTTGATCTTGGATTTCAGCCATATTGGCGTGCTTCTCTGCCAAAGCAACGTCTTTTTCTGGCGTCGCATCAAATGACTCTTCATGATAGCGCTTCATATCAAAGCCGCTTTCCTCAAGCATTTTTTTAACCGCGGTCATATAGGGCACAGGGCCACAACAAAAGATTTCCCTGTCTTGATAATCCTCCGCGATCAGTTTTAACATGTGAATATCGAGATGGCCTCGATAACCATTCCACGCTTGCCCTATTTCGGTTTTTTCACAAATTAGATGCAACTTGAACGTATCAATACGAGTCGACATGTAAGCCAATTCATGGCTATAAATCACATCTTTTGGTGTGCGGGCACTGTGTGCAAAAACCATATCGACACTTGAATCAGTATCAAACCACCAACGTGCCATGGACATCATGGGCGTGATGCCAACGCCACCAGATAAAAGAAGTACTTTATCCGACGGAAAATCCATGCAATTAAATCGTCCCACAGGCCCATGGATCGCAATTTGATCACCTGACCGCAAGTTATCGTGCAACCAATTTGAAACATATCCTCCAGGAGCACGCTTTACTGTAATAGAAAAGCTATAAGGTATCGATGGAGAGCTAGATATCGTGTAAGAGCGCATCACCCTTTCGCCATCTATTTCAAGCTCTAATGTGACAAATTGTCCAGGCTTATATAAAAATAGCACTGGGTGATTCATGTTAAATGTAAACGTCGTCACATCGTGTGTTTCAGCAATGACTTTTAAACATCGCACTAAATGACGCCCATTTATCCATCGCTGGAATACCATAGGGTCTAAAAAGTCAGTGGTATTTAATTCGCTCATATTTGTTCCTATTTAACTCACAATCGATATCAATCTATGCTCTACCACATCGACTGAGCTAGAAGTCTCCAAGTTAAAGTTCAATACCAGATTGCCATTCTTTCCAACGTATAGTGAGGTTGGCCCCTAGGGATAAAAATGGTTCTGGAGGCAATGTCTTCGGAGCTTGATAATCTAAAAACTCATTCAGCAAGCTAGACGTTCCCAGAACAGCTAATTCCGCAGCCATCATCCCAGATAAGGTCCCCTTCACTGTTCCTAATCCGTTTTGGCAACAGGCAGACCACACTCGTGTCTCCACCTCTCCAAAAGCCGGCATGGAATTCCACGACAAGCATAATCGCCCACCCCAGCGGTGCTCCATCTTGACCTCATCAAGCATAGGGAAGCGAGCTGCAAAAGAGCGCTCTTGCAATAGGGCTGCGCGTTTCATACTTTTGTCATTGACTTCAATCGATTGGTTCAACGTGGCGTGGTTCCGAACAACGATTCGATCACCACTGCCCTTATAATTAGAGAAACGTCGAACAGTGGTGCCCATTGGATCCGCAGGCAGTACGCCCCAATCTGGGCGTCCTCCTAATTTATGTACTTCGTTTTCTGTTAAGTCTCTTGTCATAGATGCATAAGTAAAGACATGCAATAACTGACGAGGGAAGAAACCAAATGATTGAATATGGCCATTCACAGCCAGAATAACGTTTTTCGCTCGCACACTTCCACGAGGTGTTGTTAATGTGTGCACATCGCCTAATCCCATGGAAACAACAGGACTGGCTTCAAAAAAAGACACTCTATCGCTCAAACCATTCGCTACAGAGCGTATAAATGCGGCAGGTTGAATCATAACGGAGTGCGGTGTAAACAGCCCCTCACGATAAAATTCACTGCCAGTCCAATCTTTCATCTCAGAGGCATTTTTTAATTCATAATGCTCACCAAGGGCATCCAAATGCTCTCGGTAACTGCGAATATGAGCTATGCCTTTCTCTGATGCCGCCGCTGTAATTTTTCCACATGCATCAAAGACGGCTTTTTCCATGACGTACTCTTCAGCCATTTCACGCGAAAACTCAATTGCAGCACGATTCAGACGGATTTGTCGTCGATCCTTATCATGTGTTCCAACATAGGTTTCCGAATTTAATTCATGAGGCAAGTCAATCATAAAGCCGCTGTTTCTACCAGCTGGCCCGTCTGCAATGCATTTTGCTTCAAGTACGACTATTTTTTCTTTATTGCCAACTAATTGGCTCAGCCTTCGAGCCGCTGACAAACCAGCAAAACCACCGCCAACGATGGCCCAATCAACATCTATATTTTCTGTTAGTTCAGGATAACGAGACGCTTCCTTAACTAGAGTATTCCATGCCGCGGGGCCGGGATCTTTCGGCAGCTTAGTGACATTAATTGTTTTATTAGCCATATTGTTTTCTCAGCTAGATCCGGTAACACCTTAAAAAGAGCCACACCCTCAAGGCAATTTACCCCTATCCGGTATGGTGTCTTTATCGTTTTGCGCAATCAACAGCGCCTCAACTAGTCTGTGTAACCATCTACAGCATCGTCACTTAGATCGACCCAAATTGTTTTCAATTCGGTGTATTGATCGTGTGCATGAATGGAGTTATCACGCCCTCCAAAGCCCGATTGCTTATAACCTCCAAATGGTGTGGTTATATCGCCTTCACCAAAGCAATTCACCGTTACTGTACCCGCACGAATCGCTTGCGCTGCACGCAGTGCTTTTTTACCGTTTGCTGTGAACACTGACGCGGCTAACCCATACTCGGAATCGTTTGCAATTCGAATTGCTTCCTCATAGCTTTCCACTGTGATAACAGACAGAACTGGACCAAATATTTCTTCTTGAGCCATTTTGTCGCTGTTTAAAACACCATCAAACACAGTTGGTTGAATAAATACACCATCACGAGTTTCACCACCTAACACCAATCCATAACCGGCTTCTTTACCTTCCTCTAAGTAGCTTGCCACTTTAGAGAAGTGTCCCCTGTCAATCATCGCGCCAAGCTGGTTACTTGGATCTAGAGGGTCGCCTACTTTCCATTCTCTTGAATGCACTTTAATACGTTCTAATAGAGCGTCCTTAATGCCGCTTTGAACAATTAAACGTGATCCTGCTGAACAGTTTTCCCCCATATTCCAGAATGCTGCTGCACACACTTGTGAGGCCACTTTATCAAGCTCTTCCGCATCATCTAAGACAATACAAGGGTTCTTTCCACCCAATTCAAGAACCACAGTCTTCAAGTTAGAATCCGCTGAATAGCGCAAGAAACGACGCCCTGTTGTGGTTGATCCTGTGAATGCCACCATGTCGACATCCATATGTTTCCCAAGTGGCTCACCCACTTCAGAACCAGAACCCGTCACAATGTTTAAAACACCACGAGGCAAGCCCGCATCAGATGCCAATTCAGCAATACGTAACGCAGTTAAAGACGTTTGCATGGCCGGTTTTATCACCATAGAGCAACCTGCTGCTAGCGCAGGCGCCATTTTCCAAGCCAGCATAAGTAATGGGAAATTCCACGGTAATACCGCACCCACGACCCCTACAGGTTCACGTACAACCATGCCAATCGCATCGCTGCCAACAGGCGCTGTTTGGTCATAAATTTTATCAGCTAACTCAGCATGCCAAGTCAATGTATGAATGAATTCAGGAATGTCGATGGATTCACAATCCACAATAGGCTTTCCTGAGTCCAAGCTTTCCAATACAGCTAACTCGCGACTATTGCGTTTTACCAACGTACATAACTTACGTAAAACCACTTTACGTTCAGTTGGGTGCAGTTTGCTCCAACGGCCGTCTTCAAAAGCATCACGGGCTTTGCTAACCGCAAAGTCCACATCATCCGAGTTGCAAGACGCCACATGGGCTAATACATCCCCTGTGGCAGGGTTCACTGATTCAAAGGTGTTACCGCTTACAGAAGGGCGAAAGGAGCCATCTATAAAGCTCATTGAAGGTGGGGCTAAATCCGCAGCAATGGCTTTATATTCTTCAAGAGTTAATAAATCTGACATGGCTTATTCTCCCGCCTTAGTTTGTAAGTTAGTCACACTTTCTTTCACGTTATTAAGCAGTGGTTCCGGTACTCCTGCGTCGATACTAGCAATGGCTGTTTTAAGTGTTTTTACCACTTGATCCATGGCGCGTTTTTCTTCCTGATTTAACCCTCGTAGAGGTTTTCGCATTTCACCAGAAACACGACCATCTAAGGTAACGCCGTACTTAACACTTTGAATAAACTTGCCACCTTGCTCCAACACTCGCATTAACGGCATCATCGATGACATGATACGTCGACCTTTTTGGAAATCGTTTTCAAGTACCGTGGCCTGATAAAGTGCTAAATGTTCTTTTGGTAAGAAGTTAGAACCTGCACAAACCCAACTACGCGCACCCCAAGCAAAAAACTCCAATGCTTGATCATCCATACCACAGGCGATTTGAATATGAGGATAATCACGTGCCAAAAGATGCAGGCGGTTAATATCGCCAGAGCTTTCTTTAATACCGCAAAAGTTTGCAGAACGACCGACTCGATTAAGAAACTCTTCTTCCATATTAACGCCCATACGATCTGGATAGTTATAAAGCATCACAGGTAAGTTCGCTGCGCGATCGACATCAAGAGCATGCAATGCAAGCTCTTTTTGAGTTGGCAATGAATAAGGAGGAGTCGCGACTACAATGACATCGGCCTCATATTTAGCCGCATCTTCTGCTAACTTAATTGACGCATTGGGATCAAGAGAGCCTGTACCAAAAATAATCTGCAGCTTATTACCGCAAATTTGACGAGCTATTTTCAATAGCTCAACTCGTTCTGCATGGCTTTCAACATAATATTCCCCCGTTGTTCCACCGATCATTAACCCTTGAACACCCGAATCCAAAAGATATTTCACATGGATTGCATACGCGTCATAATCAATTGAATAGTCACTCTTGAACGGAGTAATTAACGGTGTATAGATACCTTCGAAGTTCATAGAAATTACCCTCGCCATCGTTGTTATTTTGAACGAAAAAAAAACATTAAATGTGCCATCCAAATTTCATAAAATAGTAACGATCCCAAAGAGCCTTTCACAATCAACTTTTTCAAAGGAATAAACATAACTTCAAGTTATCAATAATGTTGAAATATTTCTCAAAAATCACATGAAAAAAACAAAAAAACAAACATTTATTTTTTTATCCATTTAAAAACAAAAACTTAAAAAGACAAAAGCCTTATAAAAAATGCTTAACATCAGCCTATAATTAAATATATCGCCTTATATTTTGAAAAATCATGGTAATTTAAAGCATTGGTTTTCGATAAAATATAATGCATATTAATATTCTGTTATTTGAAAATAATTAAAAAATAGCGTGTTTATATTATAAAAAACCAATGTTATGTTTTAAAAAAGCATAATTTTTTCTTGTATAAAATATTATTAGAGGAAAAAACATGTCTACAAATGAACCGTTTACGGATATTGATATACCCGTTGAAAAAACAGGCTTTTATAAAGGGTACAGTTTACCCATTGCTTTACTCAGTAAAGTATTTATAACGCTTTTAGTATTATGGACTCTTATTTGGCCTGCATCTGCAGACAGTCAATTAGGCTCTTGGAAATGGTCAATTTTAGGAGGCTTCAATTCCTTTTACATCGTGGCTGTCGGTGCATTTGCTATCTTCCTATTTATGTTGGCGATATTACCAAGTACCGGAAATAAAGTTTTAGGGCCTGTGGGTGAAAAACCCGAGTTCTCCAACTTCTCATGGTTCTCTATGATGTTCGGTGCCGGGTTAGGTGTAGGTCTAATGGTTTATGCAACCGCTGAACCACTTAGCTTATGGGGATCAAACCCTGAAATTGTCTCTCGTGCAGTCACTGGCAGTGCGTCAGAAACCATCGAATCGGCGTTTCGTTTTACTTTTTTACATTATGGTTTCCATGCATGGGCAATTTATGTTGTTACTGGGCTAAGTCTAGCGTATTACGCCTACACTAAAGACATGCCGTTAACGATACGCTCCGCTCTGACACCTATCCTGGGTCGTTTTGCTAATGGCCCACTTGGTCATCTGATTGATGTATTAGGCGTGATCGCGACGATCCTTGGTGTCGCCGTAACCATCGGTTTTGGTATTAGTCAATTTGTTGAAGGCGTCTACTCCATTACAGGCATAGAATGGTTAATGAATGGCAAGACAGAAGCACCGGCTCCTTCGACAGTAGGGATGGTTTCGGCTCTTATTCTTATTATGGGTATGTCAATTTTGTCCGCTGTTTCTGGTGTCGGTCGTGGCGTCAAATACCTTTCTAACCTTAATCTAGTACTCTCTCTTGTTTTGCTATTGACCTTTGTTATTTTTGGCTCCTTTCTGTTTGCTATGACAACGTACGCGACCGCGTTTGTTGATTACATCATGCATTTCCTATCCATAGGGTTTAATGCTTATAACCCTCAAAGTGAAGCAGCATTTGCCGCCGCTCTTCCTGAAGCAGCAGCCCCTTTTGTTTCAGAGCTTTACAGTGGCGCGACCAATGCGTGGGGTTCTTTTGATTCATTCAAAGGCGCACTCCCTGCTGCTGCGACACTTGATGAAGCAACACTTTCTGCAGCATACGATGCTGGCGAGGACGGTCGTTTATTTGGTTGGCAGTCAGGTTGGACGACCTTCTATTGGGCTTGGTGGATTGCTTTTTCACCTTTTGTGGGTCTATTTCTAGCTCGCATATCAAAGGGTCGTTCTGTTCGAGAATTCATCCTTGGTGCCGTAATCGCCCCATCGCTCGTTTGTTTTGTATGGATGACGTTATTAGGCGGAACCGCCATTGACTTGGAATTAAATGGCGTTGCTGAAGGCTCTATCGTCGGCGCATCATTAACAGCCAAACTGTTTGTTACCTTAGAGTATATGATTTCCGGTGGTTTATTATCAGTGATCTCAATAATGTGTGTTGTGTTGATTATGACATTCTTAGTCACCTCTGCTGACTCAGGTATTTTGGTAATGAATACTATTATGTCTGGTGGTGCTCAAGAGACAGGGGTTCTACATAGAATCATCTGGGGGATTTTGCTGACGCTGGTGATTGCAACATTGCTCATCGCCGGTGGCGGTGGTCTAGAAGCCATTAAAAGTGCGATGATCATAGGCGCATTACCGTTCACGTTTGTTATGGTTCTTATGTGTATTTCTCTTGCAAAAGCAATGTTCTACGACATAAAAAATGGCTCATAATGGATGATTAAAAACACATGTGACCTTCCAGTTGCATGTGTTTTTATCTCTTATAAACTAGCTTGCGTTAGCTACTCAACCCTACCCAGGTTTGTTCTTTCTGAGCTTCATCCAACAACCAATCTTTAAAAGCACAAAACGCATCGTTGTCTTGCTTACTTTCTTCATACGTTAAGAAATGCTTCTTTTCCTTAAAGGTTGTTTCAAGCGAACCAACCTTGACCAAAAGCCCTTGCTCAATCATAGGTGAAATTAAGTGATGCCATCCAAGGCTTACCCCTTGATGATTGAGAGCCATCTGTATCAACATGCTGTAATCATTGGCATTAAATACATGGCTTTCGCTTTCAAAATCAAAATCGAGTTCTGAATCTTGAATGTTAAACCAGATACGCCAATCAATATGCTCCGCAATTTGAGATCGTCCATAAGGGCTTAAATTCAACAAGGTTGTGTGCAATAACCCAGATAACCTATTGATCTCAGGGTGTTGTTCCAAGTAGAGAGGTGAACAAACAGGGTATATCAAATCAAAGAAAAGAGGCTCTGAATGGTAACCTTCCTTGGGATCGCTAACCTTATTAATAAAAATATCTGGACGGACGCCTGTTTCCATTTGTAAGAAATTGTTGGTTGTAACGACGTTAACATTAATATCTGGATGCTCTGAAAAAAACCGCCACAGTCGATTTGCTAACCAAAATGCAGAAAATGCAGGCGAGCAACAAATCACCAACTCATGCTTCTGCTCTCCGCCGTTTCGGATTCTTTGTGCCGCTTGAGCAATGTTCACAAAGGAAAGGTGCGCTGCATCATAAAAGATAATACCCGCTTCTGTTAACTCAACCGCCCTACCCGTACGTTTAAACAGTGTCACGCCAAGGTGCGACTCCAACTCTCTTATTTGGCGACTGATTGCCGCTTGGGTGACACACAGTGCTTCCGCAGCGCGCGTAAAATTTTGATATTTTGCGGCCGCCACAAAGGATTTTACAGCCCTTAACGACGGCATTCTCACTAAAATTTGATCGGGTTCTACATGTTTCGCCATAACTGCAAGTACTCAATTTCCCGAATAAAAAGTCGCTTTACCCATTTTGTCCCTATCAATACACTGGATTACTAATGGAAAAGGCATATATTAAATACACTTATTTAACTCCATATGCTTTGTTCAACACTATCAAAAATCCATTCTTCATCGATATTTGTCAAAACACTAATAACGTTTGTGAAGCCATAATAATGAAAGCCTATCACAGTGTAGAGTCATGGGAGTGCAATACAATGACAAGCAGAACCAAAACGTTGGATTTGATCCACTTACGTAAACCCCGTCACGCATTAACACGAGAACTGTATCGCGATGAAGGTGTGTATCAACAAGACCTTGAACAAATATGGCACAAAGAGTGGATTTTTTCAGGTCACAGCTTTGAACTGGTGAAGTCAGGCGGATACATGACATTGCAAGTGGGTGATTATCCTGTTGTGATCATCCGTGATGACAAAGGAGACATCCGAGCTTTTCACAATGCTTGTCGTCACCGTGGCTCACGCTTATGCAGTAAACCTAAAGGAAAGTCGGCGAAATTGGTTTGCCCTTACCATAAGTGGACGTTTGGCCTTGATGGGAAGTTATTGTTTGCAGGCAACATGGGGGACAATTTCATTGCGTCCGACCACAACCTAATGCCTGTTCATTGTGAAGTGGTCAATACCTTTATCTATGTTTGTGTTGCCGAAGAAGCGCCAGACTTCACAAATTTCCGTAACGATGTTTCGCCTTTCATCGCACCCCATAATTTAGAAGATTGCAAAGTCGCACACGAAGCCGATTTACTTGAAAAAGGTAACTGGAAGCTGGTTTTCGAAAACAACCGCGAGTGCTATCACTGCGACAGCAATCATCCAGAGCTACTTAACTCTTTTGTAGAAAACTTATCGGTTGCGGGAGTTGGAGGTGACGACGACCCTGAGCTTGTTGCGCATTGGGATAAATGTGAAGCAGCAGGTTTACCGAGCCGCCTCGTTATGGATGAAGGCGGCCAATATCGTATGACTCGTATCCCATTGTCGGCAAAAGCAGTTAGTTACACCATGTCAGGTAAACCAGCGGTAACTCGCCGTTTAGATAACTCTGAAGTTGAAGACATTGGTGCACTCTTGTATTTCCATTACCCGTCAACATGGAATCATTTCTTAGGTGATTATGCACTCAGCTTCAGAGTACTTCCTTTAAGTTCAGGTGAAACACTGGTCACCACCAAATGGTTAGTTCATAAAGACGCAGTTGAAGGCGTCGACTACGACATCGAAACACTCACAAAAGTGTGGGTAGATACCAACAACCAAGACAGAGAATTGGTGGAAGAAACCTTTAAAGGTGTCAGCTCGCCGTCTTACATCCCAGGCCCTTTTTCCGAAATCGCTGAGAATGGCGTTTGCCAATTTGTTGATTGGTACTGTGATACCTTGAAAAAGAAACTGAGCTAATTATGGAAATGTAATGTATACAGCCTGATATTCTCTCGTATTAGGCTGCACTTTCTATTTTTACTTCCATCAAAATCAGAGCTATCCGCTCGAACTGTGATAGAAAACCCTCCTCAACACACACTTCTCTTGATGGCATCATTCATTTGAATGATAAGAAAAACATTCTTGACTAAAATGTCAGCTTTAATGAAAATACTCATACCTTATGCGTTGGTATCAATGCTTCACATAAGAATGAATCACACTTCTGCATTTATAGGCATCATTATGAGCCCTCTGTTCTTTTCCTCGCTTACTACGGGCATTTTATCGGCTCTGATTGTTTGGCTATCGGGTCTACTTGATATTGAAAGTTGGGTTGTTTTTTTAGGCGCAACCAGTTACTTCGCATCTCAAGATAAGGGGCTAAAAGCCCTCTCTTACGTTTGGCTAACCAATGCATCTGGCGCGTTATGGGCCATCGCTATTATTTTGTTATCGGGTGTTTTCAGAGAAGGTATAGGTGCGTATTTAACCACTGGCATTATTGCTTTTATGATGTGTATTCAAGCCAAACTGCCCATTTTCAAATTCATTCCGGGTACTTTCCTTGGCGCGGCGGCCATTTTTGCGACCGATCATGCTTGGCCCGTGGCATTTATGTCACTATTTTTTGGTGCTATTTTTGGTTTCATGATGTTGCACGGTGGCGATCTATTGCATAAACACGCGAATAGAAATAAAGCGCCTGTATCCGCTTAGTTTAAAAAAAAGAGCGAAACACTAAGCTCTCGTTTGCTTCGCTCTTCTTGTTTCCTGTTAAAACCAAATCCAAAACGCAAGAATCGGCACAACAAGATACAATTCCAGCCCTCTTTCCATACACCCATTCAAAAGATAGGAATAATGGCAATTATCAATCAATTGATATGTTAATTGAGAAAATTTATTACGCTTATGGCCTTGGTGCTTCCAGTGCTCTAGAAATTGTATCAATGAATCAATATTACTTTTAACTTGTTGCATAGTAGGTTCTCCTCATAAGATACTTTCTATAGAATAGACTGATCCAAAAAAATTAAAATAAGGTAAATGATAAATTAGATACGCTAATTGAGAAGAACTGTGGCACTATGAAAACAAACAACAATTCCGAAAACGAGCATAAATACATTGCCAAATTACCTGACCAAAGTGAATTACTGCCACTTTGTGGACAAGAAGGCAGCTCTGTCAATTATTCCAGAACCCTCGCAAATACAACAAGTTGGATTGGATGTGGTTACATGACCAAGTCCTATAATTACCTCACTCATGAACGTGTTTGCTTTCCTTTTTATTCACTGGTTGTGGTGGTAGAGGGCAAAGGTGAGTTCATAGACGACAAAGGTAATGTGTTTCCTTTACACTCAGGCTCTGTATTTCAGCGTCGTCCAGATGAAGTGCATTCTTCCCATGTGATATCAGGTTCAGGATGGAGGGAGTATTACATCGATTGCAATACCGAGCTTTATCAATATTTACGCTCTATGAACATCATTAATAATAGCCAACCTGTTTTTTCGATTGCACTTAATGAGACGCTTTTGAACGATATCGAAAAGCTCATGACAGCCTTGTCTACTGCCTCACATCAAGCTCTGCCAGATGTGTATTTGCAGTACCAGTTGTTGCTCCGGTCCTTATTTGATCCAGAAAACACACAAGAGGCGCACCACCTTAGCGAGGACAACATGGTCAACACAGCTTGTCAGCATTTTGAAAATCGCTATAACGAGCGCTTTGATTTACGCGAATATTGTCAGGAAAATGGTTGGGGATATGACTCTTTTAGAAAACGCTTCAAAGCAAAAATGGGATTATCTCCACGGGAATATCTTGTTCGCAAACGCATGGAAGTGGCTTGCCAACTTTTACGCTCAAGCTCTAAGCAAATTTCTTACATCGCGATAGAACTTGGTTATGCATCACCTTATGAGTTTTCTAATCAATTCCATAAGCACTATGGCGTTTCACCAAAACACTTTAGAGATGGTTTATAGCCGCGGCACGAATCATTACTTCGCCTCATCCCATGTTTTTGTCGGTGAGGCAGGGGTTAATACAAAATCGTATTGTCAGTCATCAGCAGGTCGACTTCCTGACGCCAGTAAAGATCAACAAACAATGGACAATCATTACCCAAGTATTTCAAATCATCGAAAGATAAGGACATTTTTAGACTATAAAAAAGACTTTGGTCGCTGCATACTCAGCATCAAAGACTTTGTTATTTCCATTATCAACCCTGAAAAAGCGTTATTTTTATCTGAACACTTTTTCTTCGACCAGTAGATTCAAGATTTCTTGAGCTTTCTCTTGATCACTTTCTTTGATCAACACTTTTCCAGACTCACCTTGCGGTTTGGCCGTTGCCGCTTTAAAGCGTTCAGCCGCCGTTTTAGCTTTAATAATTTTAAGACGTTTTGGTCGTTTACGAGCCGGAGCTTCTGCCCACTTCACAGCAACATCATCGGTTTCTACCGCACATATTTGTGTCGTTAATGCCGCTCTCGAAGCAGGGCCAAATGCACTTTGTCTTGCTTCAGGGGCCGCCGTGTCGACGCTAGCAATAAATGGCAATGCCACTTTAATGACTCGACGCTGCCCTCTTGGTAACGCTTGCAACACTTCTGCCATTCCATCATTGATGGATACGATGTCTGCAATACGAGGCACCATTGGCCAACCCAGTTTTTCAGCTAACAGATACGGCACCATTCCTGAAGATTCACCACTTTCGGCTCTCACACCCGTTAAAATAATAGTAGGGGCGTGCTCTTGCATATAATCGGTTAACGGAATCAACGCATCCGCTTGGGATGGTGCTTCTAACACTTGAATTTCATCCAACCCCATACCCGCATACTGGCGTAAAGCCGCCTGCTCTGCGTCGCCCACATGCAAAACAGTCAAACGGTCTTTGGATAATGCCAAGCCCAATTCAACGGCACGCGCATCTTGATCCGCTCGGCGTTCACGGCCTGACTGAGGATGTTTACCAATGGAAATGAGTGACACAATACGCAATGACTCATTAGAATTAAGCGGCATGCTGACTCTCCTCTCCATCCGTTCCTTGCTCATTTTTAAACGCACGAATTAAGACAAGCAACTCAGCTAAAATCGCTTCGCTGTCTCCAATGGTGCTTAGTGCGGCTCGTTTCACCATGTCGCACCCTGCGTCCGTATTGATGGCAATCACCTTGTCACATTGCCCAATACCTTGCATATGTTGGATAGCACCTGAAATCCCAACGGCAATGTACACTCGTGCAGTCACCCACGTTCCGGTTGCGCCAACTTGCCTGAAACGTGGCATAAAACCATCGTCTACCGCCACACGGCTCGCGCCTTCTGTTGCACCCAGCTCTTGTGCGACTAAATGGAATTGATCCCAGTTATGAATGCCGTTGCCCGCAGAGAAGATAAACTCCGCTTCAGCTAACGGTATGGCATTTGGATCCACATCTACTCGACCTTCATCGTGCAACTGTTGGGTAACAATATCCACCGTGTTCAATGCAATTGGTAGGGCTTCATGACGTGTTTCATCAATCTGATTGGCACACTCTTCAGCAAGCAATAACAGTCTCGGGGTAGTACGCGTAATATCCACACTGCCACCAGCGCCACGACTGGTCGTCGAATTGATATCAACCGTCCATGCTTGCACCGCTGGTCGTTCTCCTAGACGTGCGGCCAAGCGTGATCCAAGATCTGCGCCACCATGTACACTGTCTGGAAACAACCAATATTCAGGACGATACTCTTGCTCAACTTGTTCTAATGCGGCTATTTGCTGTTCTGGACAATAACCATGATATTCACTGCTGTCCAAAATTAAGAGTCTGTCCGCGCCAGCCTGTTCAAATGTTGTGTCTTTTATTTCACCAAAACACACCAATAACACCGCACCTTTTGACTCTGGTTTAGCCGCTTCAGTTTCTCGTGCCAATTTGTGGCCCTGACCAATCACATCTTTATCGTGACTGGTTAAACGCCCACCAACCATGTCGGCCACTACAACCACATAAAAGTCAGGTTTGACCACTTGATGTAGTGGTAATTGTGCCGCTTTTGTCGCACCGACTTTAGCAGTACGGCCTTTGGCTTGCATGCCATTGCCTTTCAATCGATCAATACGCTTGATGCCATTTGGGCCAATGAAGCCAATCTTATGCAGATTTTTACGCACTAGCCCTGACGGACCACGAACGTCGGTTTCTTGTGTTGTACTAAAGGCATCATGTAATGGATGCAAACGGTTTCTGGCAATCCACTGCGCACGTGGATCACGTCTTACGATAGAGAAATCATCCTGTTCCGACATTAATGCACCTCCTCAACCAATTGATTGACTAAAATCTCAGCAATGTCTTTTATTTCTGGTCTCGGTTCAACAACACCTTCCAGCATCGCTGTACATTGTTGGCAACCCACAGCGATGAGATCAGCGCTTGTGGCTTTTGCATCTTCGACACGCATATCCGCAATTCGGCGTTCGCCCGGAATGTCTGTAATCGGTGCACCACCACCACCGCCACAACAGCGAGATCGAGAGCCAGAACGTTCCATTTCAGCGATTTCAATACCAAGAGAACGTAACAATTCACGCGGTGCTTCATATTCCCCATTATATCGACCTAGATAACAAGGGTCGTGATACGTCACCGTGCCACCTTTGAAAGGATCAAGCGTAAAGCGACCTTGTTGAACCAACTCATTTAAATAGGTTGTGTGATGCAATACCTCGACATCGTTTAATACATCGTAACCGAGATCGTTGTATTCATTTTTCAAACAATGAAACGCATGAGGATCCGTAGTGACTATGCGTTTAAATTGGTATTTTGATAGGGTTTCAAGATTGCGCTTCGCCAAACTTTGAAACGTTGCATCATCCCCTAAACGGCGAGCAACATCCCCGCAATCCAGCTCTTCGCCACCCAATACGGCAAACTCAACCTTGGCTGTTTTTAACAAGGTAACAAAGGAACGTAAGATGCGTTGGCTGCGCATATCAAACGCACCATCGGATACCCAAAACAATATGTCCGTTTCTTTGCAATCGCTTAACAAGGTCAAATTTTGATCCGCTGCCCAGTTCATACGATTCGTAGGCGCGTAACCATTTGGATTATCCGTTGCGATCATGTTATCCAGAGTCTCAGCACCTTTATTCGGTGTATTGCCTTTTTCCATTGTCAAATAACGACGCATGTCAACAATCGCGTCCACATGTTCTATCATCATCGGACATTCTTCAACACACGCACGGCAAGTCGTGCAAGACCACAGAGTATCCGCGTCTAATAACCCTTCGGTCATGATATGGTTTGCGCCACCTTTGGCATTACCCACATCACGGCCCGGATAAGGGCTACCTGCATAGTTTTCATCTGTGCCGCCCGCAAATCCCACGACCATATCTTGAATAAGTTTCTTAGGGTTCAACGGCTGACCTGCGGCAAAAGCAGGGCAAACCGCTTCACAACGACCACATTGAACACACGCATCAAAACCTAATAATTGATTCCATTTAAAGTCGGTTGGTTTCGCAACGCCCAGAGTATGGCCCGCGTCTCCAGAGTGAGACAAATCAACCGCCTTTAACCCTGTTGAGCGGCCTCCACCAAAGCGTTCAGAACGACGATGAAACGCCAAATGCAAAGCACCAGCAAACGCATGCTTCATTGGGCCGCCCCATGTCATGCCAAACAACATTTCCGACAAACTCATGACAACTAACACAGACAAAACAAGACTGAGCAACCACCCACCCGTGCCATCAGGCAAGACACCCGCAGCAGGTAAAGTAAGCACAAAGAAGGTAACCGAAAACATCAGTAAACTTTTAGGCAGTCGCATCCATGGCCCTTTAGATAAGCGACTTGGTGGATTAATACGACGACGAAAAACAAACACAGCACCGACAAACATTACCACCAAAGACAACAATAATGCCCATGCTAAAAGCTGGCTATCGGTGCCAAATAGATGAACCGCGAGTATCATAATAATGGATAGAACAAACCCGCCACCTGTAGCAGCATGCGTGTTTGACATGTACTTATCACGCGCCACCACGTCGTGCAAATCGTGTAAATAACGCTTTGGCATCGCCAATAAGCCCGCCACAATATCCACTTGATCCGATTGACCTGCACGCCACAAGTTTACTCGACGAACCGCTCCAATAATTGCCAAAATTAAGAGGATCGCAATCAGGATAGGATGTAACCATTCAAAAGACATAATTTCCCCTGAGTCAGGAGTCAGAGCAACACTTTGCTACCCTTTAGGTTTACTACTCTGTTGATTAACAGACCAAAAACGGATGCAATGCCTTCTCTTCACCCTGCATTTTGCAATACGAGACGAAGGCATTTCTTTGAACTTATAGATCTTTACAAAGACGCAATGCATCATAAATAGCGGCATGAGTATTACGTTGAGAAACGCAATCACCCAAACGCCATAAGATCATTTCGTTTTGTTCGCCTTTTTCAGCTAACGCCAACACGGGCTGAGCCTCCGAGTTAAACAGCGTTTCATTATCAATTTGCCCTTTGTTGCAGGACTCTTGTTTGAGCTCGTAATACAACGCTTCACTTGGGCGAATGCCATTTTCAATAACAACCTGATCCACCACACGCTCTTCACGCTGTCCGGTGTATTCATTTTCCAAAACAGCCACAAGGTTCTCACCTTCTTTGTAGACTTTTTCAAGAATCATATCAGACGTCATAATGACTTCTTTTTCGTACAAATTACGATAGTACGTTGGGAACGTCGTACCACCAATACCAACACCCGGCTTGATATCGTCGGTAACCAATTCAACTAAGGACCCTTTTGACGCAAGATAATCCGCGGCCGACATGCCCGAGAATTCACAAATTGTATCGTAAATTAACACGTTCTTGCCCGGCTCCACCTTGCCATTCAAAATATCCCAAGACGAGACACTTAATCCTTCTTTCGCCCCCCAACCTGCTTCTTGATCAACAAAAGGAAGGCCGCCTGTGGCTAAAATGCACACATCGGGTTTCAGTTCACGTACCATATCTGCACTGGCCGCTGTACCTAGGCGAATGTCCACACCTAAGCGTTCCAATTCCATCGCCAACCAACGAGTAATGCCCGCCATTTGGTCTCTTTGAGGGGCTTTCGCAGCAATGGTAATTTGTCCGCCAAGAACCTCTTCTTTTTCCAATAGTGTCACATCATGCCCACGCTCAGCCGCAACACGTGCCGCTTCCAGCCCTCCTGGGCCACCGCCCACAACCACCACTTTGCGTTTCACCCCTTGGGTTTTCTCAATCACATGAGGCATACCCTTATATTCACGAGACGTTGCTGCGTTTTGAATACACAACACATCCAAGCCCATGTACTGACGGTCAATGCAATAGTTCGCACCAACACATTGGCGAATTTGGTCTACTTGATCCATTTTTACTTTTGCAATGAAATGTGGGTCAGCAATGTGTGCTCTTGTCATGCCAACAAAATCCACATAGCCCGCTTCAATAATACGTTTTGCTTGGTTCGGATCTTTGATGTTTTGCGCATGAATAACAGGTACGTCCACCACTTCTTTAATGCCTGCCGCCAAATGTAGAAATGGCTCAGGTGGATAGCTCATGTTCGGAATAACGTTAGCTAATGTATTGTGAGTGTCGCAGCCCGACCCCACTACACCAAAGAAGTCCAATAAACCTGTATCGTTATAGTATTTTGCAATTTGTTTCAAATCGTCGTGATTCAAGCCGTCTGGATGAAATTCATCACCACACATACGTAAGCCAACAACAAAGTCGCGACCAACTTCGGCACGTACTGCTTTCAGGACTTCCATACCAAAACGCATACGATTTTCTAAGCTACCGCCCCATTGATCCGTACGCTTGTTAACACGCGGAGACCAGAACTGATCGATCATATGTTGATGTACCGCCGACAACTCAACACCGTCTAAGCCGCCTTCTTTCGCACGACGAGCTGCCTGAGCAAAATCGCCAATGACGCGCCAGATGTCTTCTTCTTCAATGGTTTTACACGTGGCGCGGTGGACAGGCTCACGAATACCGGATGGAGACATTAGGTTTGGCCATTCACCACCATCCCAACGAGAACGGCGTCCCATATGGGTGATTTGAATCATGATTTTTCCGCCGTGCTTGTGCACTGCATCGGCCAAATTTTGAAAGTGTGGAATGATTCGGTCTGTCGATAAATTGACCGAACTCCACCAGCTTTGTGGGCTATCAATTGACACCACACTTGAACCACCACAAATGGCTAAACCACAGCCGCCTTTGGCTTTTTCTTCGTAATATTTCACATAGCGTTCGGTTGTCATGCCACCATCAGTTGCATACACTTCGGCATGAGCCGTGCTGACAATGCGATTACGAATCGTCAAATTATTGATTTTTAGGGGTTCGAATAAAACATCAAACTGGGACATAGGAGGACTCCACGCGCTCCGTCGCTAATCCGTGTTTAAATAGGTTAAGTTCACCCATTAGCGATCAGAACTTGTTGTAAATTATACGTATATTGATCAAGCGTGATTAACTAAACTAAACAAACAGTTAGCGTGGTTTTACTTCAAAATAACCCACGTCACACCCATCTTCAGCGGCACATTGAGTTTGTTCCGCAACCGTTAAAACAGAATGGCCAAGATTTTTTGCGACCATATCTAAAGCACCAGCAAACCAACCCGTGAACATGTAGTCCACTTTGCGATTCACCTTGCCGTACTGATAAACAAACGCCGAATGCTCTAAACGAATTTTTGCGGTGCCCGCTGGGACATCAATTTCTTCTGTAATGAAGAATCCCCAACCGCGTTGAGACAGACGCTTCATGTAATGGTGCCAAATTTCTTCACCTTGTAGACCGTGCTCTTCGGCTTCTTTTTCACACCAGTAATAAGCCGATTTATAACCCGCTTTATAAAGAATATCCGCATAGCGTTCAGCACCAATTTCTTCTTCGATCCCCATGTGGTTATTCACAAAGAAATGGCGCGGCACATACAGCATAGGCAGTGCATCAGTTGTCCAAACACCGGTTTCATCATTTACTTCAATTGGCATTTCTGGGGCATGTACTGTCATTTTTTTACCTTAAAAAGTGTGTAATTCTTTAACGAGCGTTAAGCGCCCCAAACGTCTTTTAACAGATCAACCCAGTTTTCGCCCATAATTTTACGAACTTGTCTTTCTGTGAACCCTTTGCGTAATAGCGCATCGGTAATGTTTGGAAATTCGCCTACAGTGCGGATACCAAGAGGATTAATAATCTCGCCAAAACGCGTTAAACGTCTTGCGTAGCCTTTATCATGAGTAAGATATTCGAAGAATTCATTAGTATGACCTTGAGTAAAGTCTGTACCAATGCCAATGGCATCTTCACCAACGATGTTGTAGATGTAGTAAAGAGCATCCACATAGTCATCAATCGTTGCATTCACACCCGCTGCAAGGAAAGGCGTAAACATAGTGACACCAACAAAGCCGCCTTTATCAGCGATGTATTTCAGCTCTTCATCGGTGCGATTACGAGGATGTTCTTTTAGACCACTTGGTAAGCAATGGGAATACGCAACACGCTGCTTCGATGCATCAATGACTTCTTTAGAGGTAGTAGAGCCAACATGGGACAAATCACACAACAGGCCAACACGATTCATTTCCGCGACGATTTCATGACCAAAGCCAGACAAGCCTCCATCACGCTCGTAACATCCCGTACCCACTAGGTTTTGCGTGTTGTAACACATTTGCACAATGCCAACACCAAGGTCTTTAAACACTTGGACATAACCGACTTGATCTTCAAAAGCGTGAGCGTTTTGAAAGCCCATCATAATGCCCGTTTTGCCTTCGCGTTTCGCACGGTAGATGTCTTCAGTCGTACGTACTTTTAATAGCAGGTCATCACTTGCTTCAATCAGGCCGTTCATCTCAACAATATTGCGTACGGTTTCTTCAAAATTATCCCAAAAAGACAAGGTGCAATTTGCCGCCGTTAAGCCGCCTTTTGCCATGTCTTCAAATAAAGCACGGTCCCATTTTGAACAAATCAAACCATCAATAACGATGGAGTCATTATGAAGTTCTGTCGCATTCATTGTTTTATCCCTCTCAGATCACTTATCAGGTGGTTGTGCTTTTGATTGAACTCAACTCGTTATTTCAATCAAAAGTACAACATTAAAATAAGTCTAATTTTTCAATGAAAAGGGAGGCGTCTGAAAGCGACTTGACAAGTAACAAAAGCGACGTGACTTAAAGCATTTCTAAAAAAAGTCTAAGAGAAGATGCAGAATGGGGATTATCAGACCACGAAACACAAGGAAAAAAGAAGAATATCAAAAAAACGACGACACACCACTTAAGGTGTTCAAGGCATGTTTTAGCAGATAAGAGACCTCGCGCCTCCTATTTCATTGCAACAAGGAGCGAGCATTGGTTTCTTTATTGTTTAGAAAAACCAAGCCATTAATATTTCCTTCATCCATTCGCTGTCTCCCAACATTCAGCTCTTATTCACCCAAGTGAATCTCCGTTGTGTTTTTTACGGTGCGCAGTGAAACGGACGTTTGGAATTTGCGAATGTTGGCGTCGGTGTGCAGTACTCGCTCAACAAATCGCTCGAAAGCTTGAATGTCGGCCACCGTGACAATCATCATAAAATCGTAGTTGCCTGTGGTTTGATAGCAGTGCGTTACTTCTGGGGCCTTGCTAGCGACACGTCTAAACGCGTCGTACATTTCCTTGCGATCTCGCTCCATTTCGACTGAAACCAATAGAGTCAGTTTGTTACCCGTTAATTCCGGATTGATAATGGAGACATCGCCAACAATGACGTTTTCGTCTCTTAATCGTTTAACTCGTTTATGGCAAGCCGGTGGCGATAGGCCCACTTCTTCAGCAAGTTCCACGTTCGCGATGCGGTTCGTCCGTTGTAAAATAGTTAAGATTTTTCGATCAATATTGTCCAATTCCATATATTTCTTCCACTGACATTTTTCTACTTATTTATTTCTTAAATAAGTCATTATTAGAGATAATACCCTCATTTTACTATCAAACTGAGCGACATATTTCTTGCTGTGTATATAGAATTTACCCCTTATTTTATGGAGTAACAACGGTGAATACACAAGTGCCTTTTTTATCAGGATTATGGAAAGAGATTTTCGGAGTGACGTGGACACTTTATAAAATCATGATTCCCATCATTATTATGATCAAAATCGTAGAAGAACTCGGTGGTATCGTATTGCTTAGCCAATGGTTAAGCCCAGTTATGGCGTTGGTCGGGCTGCCCAGTGAAATGGGCTTGGTTTGGGCCGCAACCATCGTCACTAATCTATACGCGGGATTGGTGGTGTTTATGAGCATTGATGCGGAGCTCACCGTGGCACAAGTTTCGGTGCTTGGAACGTTGTTGTTGCTCGCTCATTCTTTGCCTTTGGAAACGGCCGTCGCAAAAAAAGCAGGGGTGGGCATTGTTATAACATTGATGGTTCGCCTTGGAGGAAGCTTATTAATGGCTTGGGCACTTCACCAAATTTATCAAGAAGGTGACCTATTAAACTACCCTGCTGAAGCCATTTGGCAACACGTGCCTACCCATGACCCAAGCTATATAACATGGGCCGTCGATCAACTTAAGAGCCTTGCCATGATCTTTGTGGTGATTGCAGTCTTAATTACCTTCCTTCGCCTATTAAAATGGTTGGGGATCGAAAAGCTGATGGCCATCGTGTTGAAACCCATTTTGTCGATACTAGGCATCAGCCGCGACGCTACTAACTTAACCATCATAGGGATTACGTTAGGACTTTCTTTTGGCGGGGGGTTGCTTATTAATGAAGCGAAGCGAGGGCACATTTCACCCAGAGATATTTTTGTCTCCATGATGTTGCTAAGCCTGCTTCATAGCTTAATTGAAGACACCTTACTTATTCTGTTAATTGGTGCCAATTTCACAACCATTTTTTGGGGGCGGATTGTCTTTTCACTATTGGTGGTTAGCCTTTTAGTCTTGGTTATTAAGCGAATAGATGAATGTGTTTGCCTGAAATATTTTTACAAAAAGATCAGTGAGTAAATCCATACCCTAAAACATCGTCTGTTCTGGTTAACTATCACCTCATCAAACGGTGTTTTAGGGAGAGTAGAACTGCCAGTCCCTACGCCTTAATGTTCAAATAACGTTTTTGCAATTGAAAGGTTATCAGACCAGCTAAAATCACGGCACTCGCTTGATATAAAAGCCCCATCATGTCTGAATGATCCCCATGGGCCAGTTGCATTTTCCATTGAAAGGTTTCAAATAAATAGTCTAATAACAATCCAGCACTGACGGCACTGATGACGATGGCAATCAAGTAAATCACCAGTTCACGTGTGCCCAATTCATTCTTAATCACAATCAGTGTAGCTATGTTGGTTGCCGGGCCTGTGAGCATAAAGACCAGTGCCGCACCGGGCGTAATACCAGATAATAATAAGCCGACAGCCAATGGTGTTGAGGCGGTAGCGCAGATGTACATGGGCACTGAAATCAGCACGATGACCAACATGGCAAACACACCTTGGCCGTATTGCGTTAGAAAGCCTTCTGGTACAAAGGTGGTGACCAAGGCCGCAAAGAAAATACCGATAAGAAACCACACCATAAAATCACGTAACAATTTCCCATAACCGAAGACAAATGCAGCTTTTAACTTAGCCAATGTACTAACAGGTTGAGTGGCGCCTTTATGGCAACAGCTCTTTTTAATAGGCTCATCGGCAGCCTCATCAAGAGGGCGGTCCGCTGACCCAAACACCGCAATCAAAGACCCTGCAATGATAGCAGAAACAATGGCCGCAATAGGACGAGCGATCGTCATAACAGGCCCCATTAATGCGTATGTTACTCCAATAGAATCCACCCCTGTTTCAGGCGTAGAGACTAAGAAACTCGCGGTACTGGCTTTGCTTGCGCCACTTCGCCTAATGCCCATTGCAACAGGGATAACCGAACAGGAACACAAAGGAAGAGGCGCGCCAATGAAAGCCGCTGTGACAACCGAGTTACGTTTCCCCAGTGTGGATTCAATCCATTTTTTAGGCACCAATTGATGAATGACACCCGCTATCAACATCCCAGCTAATAGAAACGGTGCCGACTCAATAAACAAAGCCGCAAAGTTTGCCATTAATTCCATATTATTCTCCTGTGGCGTCGTTGCCATTTTCCAACGCATCAATAATGGTACAAAACTCAGCACTCTCTTCCCCACCACAGCAATATTTTTCTAATTGCGTTAAGGTTTTTTGCATCTGTTTTAAACGCTGAATTTGTACTTCAATTTCTTTCACCTTGGTACTGGTAATGTGTTTTGCTTCGGCACACACGTGATGGCTTTTATCATTTTTAATGGCGAGCAAGGATGACGTTTCCGCCAAACTAAAACCACAGGCTTTGCTGCGCTTTATAAACTTCGCAGTAATCAGATCATCATGAGAATAATGTCGGTAATTATTCTCGCCTCGTTGGGACGGTTTCAATAGGCCTTCTTTTTCATAATATCGCAGTGTGTGAGCACGAATGCCTGACTGTTTTTCCAAATCACCAATCTTCATAAAACTACCTACTGTTCGCTCAATAAGCTTATGATAGACCTTAGAGTATGGTTTAAGGTCAAGCGTTTTGTTTTCGTTCACAACTTAATCATTATGCACGGTCGATGGTCTAAATTTCTTCTTTTAATTGCGTTAAGAATGCACGCATAAACGCTTCTCTCTTTCTGCCTTCTAACCGCGCCGCAGACGTATTAAGCGTGTCCGTGATATTAAAAAGCTTATTATAAAAATGGTCTATCGTGTAGTGCGCATCATTGGGTGAACGCGTTTCACAGAAAGGATCGTCAGATGAGTAAAGAGGGCGATTTAATGCGCCACTTACCTGCATACAACGCGCCACGCCAACTGCACCTAACGCATCTAAGCGATCTGCATCTTGAACAATTTTGGCTTCTAACGTGCGCGGAGCAACATTCGCACTGAAGCTGTGAGCCGTAATCGCATGATGGATGCCCTCGAAATAGACGGGTGGATACTCTATGCTTTCAAGGAATGAAATGGCTTTGCCGCCAGCTAACTTGGAGGCGTGCGCTCGATTTGGGTGGTTTTTGGGCAACGATACACAGTCATGCAACCACGCAGCAGGAATCACAACCGCAAGCTCGGCCTGTTCTTCAATTGCAAGTTGTGTCGCGGCTTTTACCACTCTCAGTATGTGGTTCACATCATGCGCGGCATCCGCATGACCCTCTGCGTTTAAAAAAGAGAGAAAGGACGGTTCGTATTGCTTCACATCGTCAAGATTCATAAGGCGAGCTTCTTTTTCATCAAAAGGTATAAGAGACAAGGCGTTTCTATGGAATAGGCGTCTCTATTAATTTTAACGTAAAAGTGACAAAGAATGCGCTCACCAAGAAAGATCAATCTAAAAAAGACTCGAAGGCTCGTGAAACCTATTTGCCCAATATTTGCTTATGGGTAGACTTAGATAGACAATAAGAATAGACAATGAAGCATTCGTCAGTATGAAGTAAGGCCATTAAATTTTGCCTAAAGAAGAGACCTAAATGAGCTCAATTATCCCAGATGTGCAATTCAAAAATTCGGAGCTTTCTCGGCTCGGGTTTGAAGTGGTCTGCCTTGATAATGTGTATGCTCAATTTGAAGCAAAAGAAATCAAATACATTGATAAGCCTCATCGGATTCACTTCTACAATATCATCATAATTACCGATGGGCAGGGAGTGCATTCGATCGATTTCAATCAATTTCAAATTGAAAAAGGCCGTGTGCTTATGATCAATAAAGGGCAGATTCACGCCTTTGATTTAGTCCATAAGCCGAAGGGTAAACTGATTATTTTCACGGATACGTTTATCGATAAGGTCGCCACGGCCATTAATCTGCAAATTTTTTCTCCTACATACTTCATTTCTTCCAATTTACAAGGGTTTACCCTCTCTACTCGTCAAGAATCGACCTTGTTGGAATTGATCAGTCTGCTCAATATTGAACTGGAAATAGACACACCCAATATCGAGTTTCTACAAACCTTATTTACCTCTATGCTGTTGAAAATCACCGAAGCCAGACCCAATATTTACCGCAATCCTATGAACCCGTTACAAACTCGCTGCTTCGAACGTTTTATCGGCACCCTGAATGAGACCTTCACCCAAACACGTGATGCGCACTATTACGCCCATTTATTAGGCATCACTTACAAAACCCTCAATAAGATTTGTAAACTCGCCACAAACCGGACCGCAAAACAATTAATTGATGCTCATACGATCTTAGAAGCAAAACGTCGGTTATCCATTGATAACTATCAAATTCAACAACTTGCAGAATATTTGGGGTTTGACGAACCCAGCAACTTTGTAAAATACTTCAAAAAACACACATTAATGACACCCAGCCAATTTAAAAAATCTCGATAGGGTTCGATATTTACCATTTTTAATCTCACATTGACCTGCCTCTCTTCTCTCCTGATCACTAAACTGTCTGTAAATTAACTCATCAGGTGAATCAATATGAAAGCAAAAATTGCAGCCGTTCTAGTCGCAGGTTCTTTAGCCGCTTGCTCTAATTTACATTCAGAGGAAACTATGACCCTTAGCCATAAAGAAAAAGCCGTTGCCCTGTTAAACGCGATCGAAACAGGCGATAGCAAAGCCATCAGTTATGTCAATCCAACAAACTACACGCAACATAATTTAGAAGTTGGCGATGGCCTAGCTGCATTCGGTGAAGTGCTTCAAGCATTGCCAAAAGGCAGCGCTAAAGTAAACGTTGTCCGCGCATTCCAAGACGGTGATTACACATTCACACATACTGAATACAATTTCTTTGGCCATAAAGCAGGCTTCGACGTATTCCGTTTTGAAGAAGGCAAAATCGTTGAACATTGGGACAACTTACAAGAAGTTGCGCCAGCGAACCCAAGCGGTCGTACTCAATTTGATGGTGCAACCGAGCTGACTGACCTAGACAAGACAGATGAAAACAAAGCCATTGTGACGGATTTTGTTAACTCCATCTTGATCAAAGGTGAATTGAACAAATTAACGAACTTTATTTCTCCTGCTGAAGGTGGATATATCCAGCATAACCCAAGTGTGGCGGATGATTTAAGCGGTCTAGGTGCGGCTCTTGGCGCATTAGCCGAACAGGGCATGCCAACGATTTACACAGCAAATCACAAGATTCTAGGCGAAGGTAACTTTGTGCTAGCTATCAGCGAAGGTGAGTTCTTGAAAAAGCACGTTGCTTTCTATGACCTGTTCCGTTTAGAAAACGGCATGATCGTAGAGCATTGGGACACTATCGAAGCCATTCCCACTAAATCTGAATGGAAAAACAATAACGGTAAATTTAACTTCTAAGTCGTTAACACCGATTTAGTCAATATACCGAAAAAAGGGTGCTAAGCAATTAGCACCCTTTTTAAATAAAAGCCCATATCTAAAGACATATAAAGTAAAACAACCCAATACCATCACACCACCTCAATAAACCACTTTGGTTCCATGGCGTCAAAATCCGTTCTCTTATTCAAGGCTAAATAACTGGCAGAGTCCAATTCAAACGCATCTCCACCCACGCGTTTAAATACAATCCAGTGCCAAAAATGTTTACCTTTTTCTTGATGATATTTAATCGACAATAAAGCCGTGTTGGGCAAACTCGACCAAGAAACAACAGGTGTTTCACCTTTGGTCGTTTCCACCCCCGCTTCCATCAACAGCTTTCTGACATACTGAGGATCTGACCAAAGCGATGTATCGGAGGCGTAAATACCCATCCATCCCATTGGCACGCTCTTTCATTTCAGAATAGGTTTTACCCACAATATTGGCGACGGATGCGATTCCACACCCTGTCGCTTCTTCTTGAATAACAGGCTTAAATTCACACAACTCCTTTTACGTCATAATGTTCCGTTTTTACTTGAATTCAAGAGAGGTTGTAAGTCATGTAAGTGACGTCAAAAGGCAAATGATCAAAGTGTCGAATGCCACTTTTTACGAAACCAAGCCTTTCATACCACTGTTGTAACCAAGTATGTTGAGCGATCACGCCAATGCTGATGATGTCCAAGTAATCAGATTGAGCCAGTGTAATAACATGCTCGACAAGTTGAGAGCCTATGCCTTTATTTTGCTCTTCAGGCAAGACAGATAATCGATTCAAATACGCTTTACGAGTCGCACCATTGTTATTGGGTATTTCATACGCCACACACGCCAGTGGTTGATCATTTTCAGTCAACAAAAAGTAGCGTTCTCCTCTTTGAAAATCCGCTTCTACCCAACTGTTTTCACAAAATGATGGATGCTTAGGACAGTTAGTTTGATTAATACCAAACTCGACCGCAACCGTTGCATTCGCCTCTCGGATTAAACAAGCAATAACGTCTGAACTCTCTATGAATACTTCTTCTATCTTAACCATAACACGTTCCTGCTACTTTATTCGTTCTAGAATTAGGCGTTCTTAAAGAGAGAAAATGAAAACGTCCATGCAAACTTAACCGCGCAAACAGCAAGTAAAATCATCACAACGCCCAGACCTTGCCACACACTGATCTGTGTCGAAAAAGCGATAAAATCGACAAAAAGAGCCGTAACTGGATAAATAAATGACAACAAGGCAATCAAACTGGTCGGCAATCTTTGAAAGCTGTCGTACATGATAATGTACATAAATCCTGTTAACACGGCACCTAAGACCAATATATCGATCCATTGGCGAGTGTGTGTTGGCAAGTTGGTGAAATCCACAAAAGGCAACAGCATTACAATACCGATTGAAACTTGCACTAAAGCAACAAACTGAGAAGGCACCCTACTGACTTTCTTTGCCACCAGCGTCGCCACGGTATATAGCACCGCCGCACCTAACGCCAATAACAGCCCTATCAAAGCCGTTACATCGCCTTGATCATCGTTAAACAGTGACGCTATTTCATTAACATCCAATTCGACAATCAAAAACAGACCGATAAACGCCATGCCTAGCCAGAAAACCAAACTGCCTGATAATCTGTCTTTAGTCAGAACAGCACCCGCCAATACCAAGAATAATGGCTGCATGTGATACGCCATGGTCGCGATGGAAAAAGGAATATACTGAAAAGACGCAAACAACAAAATCCAATTCGCCACAAGCGCAATGCCACCAATAACAATAAAAACAAACACTCGGCGTGCAAAAAACTCAGACTTAATCATGCCAGTAAAATACGCGTACCCACCTAGCGTAATCGCGCCGATTACACAGCGAAAAAACACCACATTCCATAGGGGTTGTTCAGAGCTAATCACGAAATAGCCAATGGTTCCTGACAGTATCATAGCGATCACAAGTTCAATTGTGCCTATGCTGGTTGTTGAACGATTCATGGTTTATCTCCTTGAGACCTTTGCGCGACTATTACGCTTGCTAATACTTTGTTAAAAACAGACTCAAATATGCGCATTTATAGCTTATAAACTCCGCTTTTTCTCCTGTTTTTGCCTCGTCTTATCATCGCTCATGACGTCGTGCAAATCTCTCCTTAGGGTTGATTTATAGGAAAGAAATACTTTATGGTGAATAGAGTAAAGGTTAATACCTGTCTTTTACAGATGAAAAAAAAGGCAAATAAAACCAACCACCCTGTGTATTTGAGGCAAAAATGCGAAGTAACCTTCGAAACCAAGAAATTCAGCTAGATGGCACCGATTCGAAGCTAATTGAGCTTCTGTATGAGAATGCAAGGACGCCAATCGCCGAACTCGCTCGTGCTGTAGGAATGACCGCACCGAGTGTCAACGAACGCTTAAAACGACTCGAAGACAATGGTGTTATTGACGGCTATCGAATCGACATTAATCCAGTCGCTTTGGGTTATAGCCTGATGTCGATTGTGCGCATGCGTCAACATCCGGGCAAACATAAACAACTTGAGTCACTGATTAAAGCGATTCCTGAGTTTGTTGAATGTGACAAAGTAACGGGAGACGACTGTTACATAGCCCGTCTGTATTTAAAAGACATCAGCGATTTAGACCCTATCCTTGATCGTGTTGCAGAAATCGCCGACACCAGCACCGCTATTGTGAAATCCACACCCATCAAGCGACGTTTGTTGGTCTAACGACATAATCGATTATTGTGAATGATCATAACAGCCACGTCGAAAGCCCGACTTATGGCAAAATACAGTCTTAATTCTGAGATTCAATCTCTGAAACAAGACTTTCTACTTTCTGATAGCCTTGCTGCATATGTTCAGTTATATGGTCCAACATTGCAGGTAAATCATCACCTAGAGCCAGCTTAACGTATTTATCATGAGCATTTATGTATGGCCCTGTTCTATTATGCGCTTTCTGATGCAAGGTAAAATAAAGGTGTAAGCGACCTCGTAATCGTTGCCACGTGTCTTGTAAAAGCGCATGCCCACAATGTTTATAAACAACATTATGTAACTCTAGCTCTTCAAATATTGTCGCAATATGATCATCACTTTTGATCGCTAACGAAAGCTTTTCAAGCTGTAATATAAGCTCATCATGAAAGGCATCATCTCTTTGCTCCCACACTAGTTTAAACGCAAACTGTTCCAGCTCTGTTCTAAACGAGTACAGCTCTCGAATCGCCTGTACTGTGATATTAGCAACGTATGTTCCTGTGTAGGGAATATTATCAATCAACCCTTGTTCAGCGAGCTGTCTTATTGCTTCTCGTAGAGGCCCTCGGCTAACGCCTAACAATGATGAGAGCTGTGATTCTACCAGCTTTGTACCTGGAGGTAAGTCTCCACTAATAATTGCGTCTTTAAGTTTCTCAACCACATCTGCTCTTAAAGTACGATTTTTAAGGATCGGTTTTAGGTTTAATACTGTCATAAATGCCTGTTTGTAATAAATAAGTCCCACTAGTAGTCATCAAACAAGAGTAGCAAATTTGTGAATGCAGAGAAATACTATATTAGCAACAGTATGATTGTTAACAATCATACTGTTGACAAAGTTTCTTTTCAGATTTACCCTAAATTCATCACATCTCTCTTAGAAAGAGTAAATTCATCACCCGTTATTTGGAGTAAAGCATGTCATCCCATTCATTTAGTGCCCATACCGCTGAAGAAGACAGTCGTAACGAATCGATACAAATTTATGTAAATGGCGAACTACTACCTAAGCGTGAAGCCGTCGTTTCGGTTTACGACAGTGGGTTTATGCTAGGTGACGGCATTTGGGAAGGGTTACGTGTTTACAATGGAAAAATCGCTTTTCTAGACGATCATTTAGACCGTTTGTATGCTTCAGCAAAAGTGCTAGATTTTGATATCGGCTTGAGTCGTGAAGACATGGTTAAAGCGCTTTACAACACTTTAGACGTAAATGGTATGACTCACGATGCACACCTCAGACTTATGGTCAGTCGAGGTACAAAGAAAAAGCCTTTCCAAGACCCTCGTTTAAGCATATATGGCGCAACAACCGTCATTATTGCCGAGCACAGCAAACCCAGTGGAAAGGTAAAAAGTGAAGGCATGAGTTTGTTTACCGTTCATGTCGTTCGAGGCCTGCCCAACAGCCAAGACCCTAAGCTCAACTCTCACAGTAAACTCAACTGCATCACTGCCTTGATCCAAGCACAAAAAGCCGGTGCCGATGAAGCGCTTATGCTTGACCCTCATGGTTTTGTTGCAACCTGTAACTCCACCAATTTCTTCATTGTTCGCAAAGGTGAAGTTTGGACCTCTAGCACTAAATACTGCATGAACGGTATTACTCGTCAAAAAGTAATCGATCTCTGTAAAGCAAATGGAATCACAGTACATGAAACTGATTTCTCGCTTTTCGAAGTGTATGGGGCAGATGAAGCGTTTGTCACAGGCACATTTGCCGGGCAAACCCCTGTTGTCAATATCGATGGTCGCGTTGTTGGGAATGGAAAACCGGGGCCAGTATTTGAACGTATTAGTGCTTTATACAAACAATTAGCTTCATCTTAATACATTAAAACACGGTCATGAACATTCGCCAGTGGAGAATAATTAAATGACATCACTTGAGAACAATGTAGAAAACAAAATCCTTGTTGTAGGCGGTGGAAGAATGGGAGCCGCAATCATAAACGGTTGGCTAGCGAAAGGCATTGCCCCCGAGTCTATTTTTTTGATTGATCAAAATCAGAGTGTTTTGGATAGCTATAAAGAGCAAGGTGTAAACACCTTCATCAATGTCGAGAATGTCCCTATTAGCGAGTCTTTCTCAGTCTTTCTTTTAGCTCTTAAGCCACAGATTATTCTTAAAAGTATCAATGAATTTAATCGTTTAATTAATCTAAACAGCTGTCTAATTTCCGTTGCTGCTGGCATTACCGTATCGACATTAAGATCCTTAATGCCGAATGCTCAACACGTAGTCAGAGTCATGCCAAATACCCCAGCAATGATCGGAAAAGGTGTTTTAGTTGGTTATATAGAAGAACAAAAGTCCGCTTTTATCGATTTGATTGAGGGATTATTCAGCTCCCTAGGAAAATTCTATTGGGTCACAAATGAGGAGCATATGCACAGCGTGACTGCTATCAGTGGAAGTGGCCCTGCTTATGCTTTCTATTTCACTCAATGCTTTATTGAATCCGCCAAGAAACTAGGGCTGCCTGAGCCTCTTGCACAGCATTTAGCGTTGGAAACCATTATCGGTTCGTCCGCATTATTGGATCAGAGTGACGAGGATGTCATGCAGTTACGTGAAAATGTAACCAGCCCTAATGGCACAACTCAAGCGGGGTTAGAAACGTTGATGTCCGATAATATTTTTATGAATCAGCTCTTGGCCTGCTGTGAAGCAGCTAAAGAACGTAGCATTCAATTGTCGTAATTTAATTCAAAATACGCACAAAAATAAGCTGTCACTGTAAATGAACGGCTGTTCATGAAGTAATTAAGTGCACTAAAGCAATAAAAAACATTTTTAAAATGTCACAAAAGAAACGAGGTAATGTCCCAATGAGTATTATAAAAATCAATCTTAAGCAGACATCTACGATCGCATTATTAGTTGGAGGACTGGGAACGACGCACAGTTATGCTGGTGATATTGAACATTTCTCTGTGGGTACTGCTGGGCAAACAGGTGTTTACTATGTTGTAGGACAATCCATTTGTAAGATGGTGAATCGTCAAACAGAAGATCATAATTTACGTTGCTCCGCACCATCCACTGGTGGCTCTATTGCAAATATAAACTCCATTCGTTCTGGAGGATTGGATTTCGGTACTGTTCAATCAGATTGGCAATACCATGCATCAAAAGGCACTTCAAATTTTGAAGAAGCAGGACCTTATGAAGAGTTAAGATCCGTCTTTTCTTTGCATTCTGATATTTTTACTTTAGTCACCCGTGCCGATGCAAACATTACAACGTTTGAAGGTCTAAAAAATAAACGTGTGAATATTGGCAACCCCGGTTCAGGCCAACGCGCGACAATGTTAACTCTAATGAAAGAAAAAGGTATGTCACTTTCCGATTTCAAACTGGCGGGTGAGCTAAAATCTTCAGAGCAATCTCAAGCCTTGTGCGATAATAAAGTCGACGCATTTGTTATGGTTGCAGGCCACCCTGTTGCGAACGTTAAAGAAGCAACAAGTACTTGTTCTACTCATATCATTGACGTGACAGGCCCTGCTATCGATAACTTGGTTGAGAGATTTCCTTATTACAGTACAGCTCAAATCCCCGGCGGGATGTATGAAGGCACACCGGAAGACGTCAATACATACGGTCTGAAAGCCACGTTAGTCTCGTCTACTGACACATCCAAAAAAGTGGTTTATAACTTAGTAAAAGCTGTATTTGAGAACTTTGAACGATTCAAACGACTGCATCCTGCTTTTGCGCAACTTGACCCTAAAGAAATGATATCTGCAGGTCTTTCTGCACCATTGCACGAAGGAGCTGTGATGTATTACAAAGAACGTGGCTGGATTAAATAACCTCGTTACTTAGCAGATTACAAACCGAGCTCACGTAGCTCGGTTTTTTTAAAGTCACTCTACTGAGGTTAAAACATGAGTCTATTAAAGAAGAGCGCAAGTTCAATAGACGTAGATAATTTGGTTACTTCAAATGATATGGGTGGACGCCAATCGAGTGGAATTCAACTTAAAATCATTCTTTTTTTTGCATTTTCATGGGCGTCATTCCAAATATGGATAGCCTCTCCTTTTCCCTACATGATGGATTCAGACCTATTCCGCTGGAACAGTAATCAGGCTAGATCAATACATCTCGCTTTTGCTATCTTTCTTGTCTTTTTAAGTTTTCCTTTCAATTCAAAATCGCCCCTTAAAAAGGTGCCTTTAATTGATTGGCTACTGGCGATTACTGCAAGCCTTTCGGCGCTTTACTATTTAATCGAGTATGACAACATTGCCACTCGTGTTGGAGCACCGATAGTTCAAGACATCGTCATCGCTTGTATCGGCATTCCGCTTTTATTTGAAGCTGCACGACGCAGCTTAGGTATAACACTACCCTTGATTGCCGCCGTTTTTCTAGCCTATAACTTCTTTGGTAATTATATGCCAGAGATGATCGCCCACAAAGGGTTTGGTTTACAAGAAGTTGTTAATCATCAATGGATTACCACCGAAGGCGTTTTTGGTATTGCTCTGGGTGTTTCTACCGATTTTGTTTTCTTATTTGTTCTATTTGGTTCTTTACTCGACAAAGCGGGTGCTGGTAATTACTTCATTAAGCTTGCTTTCTCATGCCTTGGTCATTTTCGTGGTGGTCCAGCAAAAGCCGCTGTTGTTGCATCGGGATTAACCGGCCTAATATCAGGCTCGTCCATTGCCAACGTAGTGACTACTGGTACCTTCACTATTCCAATGATGAAAAAAGTGGGGTTCTCATCAGAAAAAGCCGGAGCGGTAGAAGTTGCCGCGTCCGTAAACGGACAGATCATGCCGCCAGTAATGGGTGCCGCTGCTTTTTTGATGGTTGAGTATGTTGGAATCAGTTATCTCGATGTCATTAAGCACGCTTTTTTACCCGCGCTTATTTCTTATATTGGTTTGGTTTACATTGTGCATTTGGAAGCGCTTAAAGCGAACATGCAAGGTTTACCTAGAACAGTTAGAGAAGGCAGTCCACTTACCCAAATAACAGGTTTTTTGTTTGGCTTCTTAATACTCTGCTTTATTTCTGCTGCTGTTTATTATGGACTCGGTTGGATCAAACAAATCTTAGGTGATCATTCTATTTATGCGATTACCACTTTGGTAATTTTAGCTTTTATCGGTTTACTGTATAGCGGTTGTAAGCTACCCAAGCTATCGGATGATATAGACCAAGATTTAGGAACACTTCCACCACCTGGTGAAATTTTCCGCTCTGGTATCTACTACTTATTGCCCGTTGTTGTACTCGTTTGGTGTTTGATGATTGAACGATTAAGCCCTGGGTTGAGTGCATTTTGGGCCGCTGTTCTAACCATGTTTATAATAGTCACTAAACCCATCTTGGAAACCTTATTTAGAGATGACACATCACTGCCAATATTTACCGGACTGCAAAACCTCATCGACGGAATGGTGAGTGGAGCGAGAAACATGGCGAGCATATCTATTGCTACCGCGACTGCGGGTGTCATTGTGGGTGTGGTATCACAAACCAGTGTGGGTGCTGTATTAGCCGATGTCGTAGAAGTTTTATCATTTGGGAATATTACTCTAATGTTATTACTCGTCGCTGTCCTGTGTATGATTCTAGGAATGGGACTCCCTACAACCGCAAACTACATTGTGGTGTCCTCTCTCATGGCGAATGTTATTGTTGAAGTGGGCGCATCAAATGGCTTAGTTGTGCCACTTATCGCAGTACATTTATTTGTTTTCTACTTCGGATTAATGGCAGATGTAACACCTCCTGTTGGATTAGCATCTTTTGCAGCCGCCGCTGTATCGGGCGGTAAACCGATCCAAACAGGTGTAATCGCATTCAAATACGCATTAAGAACAGCGGTTCTACCTTTCTTATTTATTTTCAATCCTGACTTATTACTTATTAATGTTACCTTTTTGCAGGGTGTTTTTATCTTTGTGATTGCAACTTTGGCTATGCTCATTTTTACAGCAGCAACGCAAGGCTATTTCTTCGATCGTTGTAAACTGTGGGAAAGAGCGCTTCTATTATTGATCGCTTTTAGTATTTTTAGACCTGATTTCTGGGTGAATCAAATGGTTGAACCTCATCGTTATATGGCTTTGAGTGAATACTTAGAAGAAGACGCTCAAATCAGTATAGGCACACCATTAAGAATCCATGTAGAAGAAGATAACTACTCAGGGGGAAAGGACGCTTCGATTCATATGTTAATCGCCAGAGAGAAAGGGCTCGCTAAAGACATCATAGAAGGGTCTGGGCTGAATCTTTATCAATCAGATACCGTGATTGAAGTCGATAGTGTCGACATTGGCAGTGATGCTTATGAAGCAGGGTTCGAAGCTTTCCAAGTTCTAACAGGAATAGACGTAGCCAATAAACAACCATCATCCGTATTTGTTTATTTACCGTGTATGGCGCTCATAACATTGATCGCTTTGATTCAAGTCAGACGCAAAAAATTGACACCATAAAGACAATGCCCATAATGGAGGCTCCCATTTGGTTGCCTCCTTTTCCCTCTATCAAGCCACACTATGCCGCGTTTATGCGTACTCTTTCGCCAGTATCGCTACCGCTTGGGCAGCCATGTGATTCAAGTTATTATCCGCCGTTTTGCTGTAATCAATGATTTGTTGCTTCATTGAACGAGCCCAAAAGCGCTTTAAATGCGATGCGACAAAGTCTGCAACAACGGTTTCGTCGCCTTGGTGTCCATTATTGTCAGCAATTTGGTTTGCCATACTAACTAACTGATCCAGCTGTGAATGACTCATGACTCTGCTCTCCTGAACCTGATGTCTCTCTTTAATTTTTCGTGGTAAAAATGACTGGAGCATCAGATGCCCAATACTCCAGCCAAAAGGGTTTACTCGGTTACTTATTCGTTATTCACAAATTTACGCATCAACCTGACGGCCATTTTTAGGCTCTTTTAGGTAATGTTGCTGCTTCTTATCGAACTGAACAAAGTCACGTTGCCATTGAGACGGTTGGCTGACTTTTTCCACCTGCACCGCTGTTACCTTGTATTCAGGGCAATTGGTCGCCCAATCAGAGTTGTCTGTTGTAATGACGTTTGCGCCACTGCCCGGATGATGGAAAGTAGTATAAACAACGCCTGCTTGCATACGCTCACTGATAACAGCACGCAATACAGTTTGACCTGCACGGCTGCTGATGCCTAACCAATCTCCGTCTTTCACGCCGCGCTCTTCTGCGTCGTGCGGATGCAGTTCAAGTACGTCTTCATCGTGCCATACTTGGTTGTCCGTTCGACGAGTTTGCGCCCCTACATTGTACTGAGACAAGATGCGCCCTGTAGTCAGTAATAATGGGAAGCGACGGCTGGCACGTTCTTCCGTTGCCACGTATTCCGTAACAGCAAAGTTACCTTTACCAATAGGGAAGTCCACTTCGTGCATGATGGGCGTACCAAGTGGATGCGCTTCATTACAAGGCCATTGGATACTGCCCTGCTCTTCTAATAGTGGATAACTGACACCCGTAAACGATGGCGTAAGTTGTGCAATTTCATCCATAATTTCAGACGGATGCTGATAATCCATTGGGTAGCCCAGCGCATTAGATAACGCAACAGTGACTTCCCAATCTTCTTTCCCGGCTAATGGCGGCATGACTTTACGCACACGGTTAATACGACGTTCTGCGTTGGTAAAGGTGCCATTTTTTTCTAAGAAGGTAGAGCCAGGTAGCAAGACATGGGCAAATTTTGCCGTCTCATTCAAGAAGATATCTTGTACGATCAAGCACTCTAGAGATTTCAGTGCGGCTTCAACATGGTGGGTATTTGGATCAGACTGAGCAATGTCTTCCCCTTGTACATACAGACCTTTAAAGCTGCCAGCAATGGCCGAATCAAACATGTTCGGAATACGTAGCCCCGGTTCATTGTCTAATTTAACGCCCCAAACGGATTCAAAGTTACCACGAGCCACATCATCCGAAACGTGTTGATAACCCGGTAATTCATGAGGGAAAGATCCCATATCGCATGAACCTTGCACGTTGTTTTGTCCGCGTAGCGGGTTCACGCCCACTCCTTCACGACCTATGTTACCTGTCGCTAATGCAAGGTTGGCAATCCCCATGACCATGGTCGAACCTTGACTGTGCTCTGTCACACCAAGACCATAGAAAATCGCACCGTTATTACCTTCTGCATAAACACGCGCCGCATGGCGAACGTCTTTTGCAGACACGCCCGTTACTGACTCCATAGACTCTGGAGAGTTAACGGGTTTGCTGATGAAAGCGCGCCATTTTTGGTACGCCTCATCTTCACAACGATCATTAATGAAGTTTGTATCTTCTAGACCTTCTTCAATAATGACGTACGCCATTGAGTTCACCAACGCCACGTTGGTGCCCGGTCGAAGAGGAAGATGTAACGCGCCTTTTAGATGCGGTGTTTTCAACAAATCGATCTTACGTGGGTCAGCTACGATCAATTTAGCGCCTTCACGTAATCGACGACGCATCATAGAACCAAATACTGGATGAGCGTCCGTTGGATTCGCGCCAATCACCAACATCACATCCGTATAACGAATCGAGTCAAACGTCTGTGTACCCGCTGATTCACCTAAGGTTGTTTTTAAACCGTAACCCGTTGGGCTGTGGCAAACACGCGCACAAGTATCGGTGTTGTTATTACCAAATGCGGCTCGAATCAGTTTTTGTACTAAATACGTTTCTTCATTAGTACAACGAGACGATGTAATACCACCAATGCTTTCACGGCCGTACTTTTCTTGAACTTCTTTTAAACGTTTGGCAGAGAATGACAACGCCTCTTCCCAACTTACTGCACGCCATGATTCATCAATACTGTCACGAATCATCGGTTCTTTAATGCGGTCTTTATGCGTCGCATAACCAAAGGCAAAACGCCCTTTCACACAAGAGTGACCTTGGTTAGCGTCTCCACCTTTAAACGGCACCATGCGTACTACCTGGTCACCTTTCATTTCCGCTTTGAATGAACAACCCACGCCACAGTAAGCACACGTTGTGACCACACTGTGTTCTGGTTGGCCCATATCAATGATGGTGTTTTCCATCAAAGTAGACGTTGGGCACGCTTGAACACAGGCACCGCAAGACACACAATCTGACTCTAGGAAACCTTCGCCCTGACCGGCCGTCACTTTGGAATCAAAGCCACGTCCCTCTATGGTAAGCGCAAACGTTCCTTGGACTTCTTCACAGGCACGTACGCAACGAGAGCAGACAATGCATTTGCTGGGATCGAACGTGAAATATGGGTTGGACGTATCTTTTTCAGCATCAAGATGATTGTGGCCTTCAAAACCGTAACGCACTTCACGTAAACCCACCGCGCCAGCCATATCTTGCAACTCACAATCCCCATTTGCCGGGCAGGTCAAGCAGTCCAATGGGTGATCGGAAATGTACAATTCCATCACATTACGACGCAGTTTAGCGATTTTTTCGTTTTGCGTAATGACTTTCATGCCTGCATTTACCGGTGTCGTACAAGATGCAGGAAAACCGCGTCGGCCTTCAATTTGCACCGTACACAAACGACAAGAGCCAAAGGCTTCAAGGTTATCGCTGGCGCACAGTTTCGGAATATTAATGTCGGCTAATGATGCCGCTCGCATCACCGATGTGCCTTCGGGTACGGTGACTTCCACTCCGTCAATTTCTAATGTGATAAGGGTGGTCGAGGGACTTGCTGCGGTACCGTAATCTTTACTTGGATCGCTTTTTTGGGGTTCGTAATAGTGCAACATATTAATGTACCTCGGCTGACGTAGACTTCGTGATCGCAAGATCAATGTCTTCTGGGAAGTATTTAAAGGCACTCTGTACAGGGAAAGGCGTCATACCGCCCATGGCACAAAGAGAGCCGTGAATCATGGTGTCACACAGATCGTCCAATAAGGTTAGGTTGGCATCCACATTGACACCCGAACGAATTTTATCAATGACTTCAACGCCACGGGTGGAGCCAATACGACAAGGCGTACATTTGCCACAGGATTCTTCTAAACAAAATTCCATAGAGAAACGCGCTTGTTCTGTCATGTCCACCGTATCATCAAAAATAACAATACCGCCGTGACCTAATACCGCTTCAACCGCTGCGAACGCCTCATAATCTAACGGGGTATCCCACTGACTTTCTGGTAAATAGGCCCCTAATGGCCCACCAACTTGTATCGCTCTCATGGGTCTGCCAGAAGCAGTTCCACCGCCAAAATCATCAATCAATTGACGTAATGTTGGGCCAAACGCCAATTCGATCAAACCGCCTTGTTGTATATTACCCGCCAACTGGAAAGGTAAAGTGCCACGGGAGCGCCCCATGCCGTAATCCGCATAAGCTTGACCACCTTCTGCCAAAATATAAGGTACAGCCGCTAACGACAGTACGTTATTTACTATCGTTGGTTTGCCAAATAGCCCTTCGATTGCAGGTAACGGTGGTTTAAAACGCACCAAACCCCGTTTGCCTTCCAGACTTTCCAGCAAGGACGTTTCTTCACCGCAAATATACGCTGCTGCGCCTAAGCGAACTTCTAAATCAAATGCCTTGTTGCTGCCTAAAATAGTCTGACCTAAGTAGCCCGCATTGTAGGCTTTCGAAATGGCTTCATTCAGAATGTCATGAGCAACTGGGTATTCTGATCGTAGATAGATATAACCCTGAGTTGCGCCAACCGCTAAGCCAGCAATGATCATACCCTCAATCAACATGAAAGGGTCGGCTTCCATCACCATACGGTCGGCAAATGTTCCAGAGTCCCCTTCATCTGCGTTGCAGACAATGTATTTTTGATCCGGTGGGCAATCATGTACTGTTTGCCATTTAATGCCTGTCGGGAACGCCGCACCACCACGGCCACGCAGACCCGAGGTTTTGACTTCATCAACAATGGCTTGACCACTCAACTGTAAACTTTTTTCTAACCCTTTAAAGCCATCTAACGCTTTGTAATCTTCAATCGAAACAGGATCGATAATGCCCGCGCGCGAAAACGTCAAACGTTGTTGTTTTTTAAGATAAGGTAACTCTTCTGGCTTACCTAAAGACAAAGCATGCGCGTCACTTCCTGCTAATAAACCGGCATCAAATAAACCAGCAACATCACGAGGCTCAACAGGGCCATAAGCCACACGACCTTGATCGGTTTCTACTTCAACCATAGGCTCTAACCAAAATACACCACGAGATCCATTACGTATGAGCTGGATCGCTTCACCACGTAACTCCGCTTCTTTAACAATAGCAGCGGCCACTTTATCACCGCCTAAAGACAGGGTGGTTGTATCACGGGGTACATACACTTTAATACTCATGACTGGCTCTCCAATGCGGTGCTGCCTAACGAAACAATGCCTAGCTCAACGGTGGTGAGTTCATCTACTAACTGGTCAAATTTCTCATTTGTTACACGACCAACAATCTCATCATTGACACGAATAGAAGGGCCACAAGCACAGTTGCCTAAACAGTAGACAGGCTCAAGGGTAAATTCTTGATCCAATGTGGTGGTATGGTAATCCACTTGAAGCTTGGCTTTTACATGCTCTTCAAGCGTACGAGAACCCCGTGCCTGACAGGCTTCCGCTCGACAAATTTGCAGTATATTTTGGCCTGATGGAAAAGTGCGAAAATGATGATAAAAAGAAATCACACCATGGATTTCAGCAGAGGTTTGGTTCAGGGCATCCGCAATCATTGGCACAGCGTCTGGCGGTACAAAGCCTTGCGTATCCTGAATGCCATGTAAAATCGGAAGCAATGCCCCGGGCGTGTCTTGAAGTGAAGCAATGACTTGCTCGACCTGTTCTGAATTCCATTGTGCGCGGTTTGTCATTTTTATTACCTATTCAACACTCGACATGAGATGAAGGGTTAGTCTTATCGAACTAAGTTACCACTACTCCTGCTTTCTCGAAATATGAAAATGAGTGCATATTTAACCATAAACAGCTTAAGAACCTATTTTTATTGAATAAACGGCTCTATTCTATTTTATATATGCACTCAATTACCTATTTATAAGAATTTAAGAAGCCTCTAAAAATGCCACTAAAACGTATTCACATTGATCCTAATTGGCTGTTTCGAGATGAAGCAGGCAATACGCTTGACCCGCAGCTTTTTCGGCTGTTAGAAGAAATCTATCATCATAAGAAACTTACCGCTGCAACCAAGTCGATGGGCATCTCCTATCGCCACGGTTGGAATTTATTGGGTAAATGGGCGGATTTTTTTGGCACGCCTTTGGTGATGTTAGAAAAAGGCCGTGGTGCGAATTTAACCCCATTAGGCGAAAAACTGCTGTGGGCAGAACAACGAGTCATCGCACGATTTCAGCCCCAAATGGCCAGTTTGGCATCCGAACTCAACATTGAGCTGCAAAAAGCTTTGGTCAATTTAACCCCGCTACTGCGCATCCAAGCCAGCCATGGTTATGCCGTTGCCCTCTTGCCTGACGCCTGTTCCAACCTGCAATTGGATTTGCAGTACAGCAGCCCTTTAGAGGCACTTTCTGCACTCAATCGAGACAGCTGTGATCTTGCTGGATTTCATGTACCCAGAGGCGTGGTGATCAACACTTTGCTCAAACAATATCAACAATTCTTAAAACCACGAGCGCATAAGATCATTCGATTTATTACTCGGCAGCAAGGTTTGATGGTTCGAAAAGACGGTTCATTAGACATCAATCGCTTAGAGGATTTAACACAAGACAAGGTACGCTTTATCAATAGGCAAGAGGATTCCGGCACCCGCGCCTTGTTCGATCAATTATTAATGAATCATGATCTTTCACCCAACGACATCATTGGCTACAACAACAAAGAGTTTACCCATTCCGCCGTAGCCGCTTACGTCGCCTCCAATATGGCGGACGCGGGTTTTGGCGTTGAACAAGCCGCCCATCAATTTGACTTACGATTTATCCCTATTTGTACCGAAGATTACGTCTTTGTATGCCATCAGAAAAACCTCAACAAAGCCGCGATTACCGAGTTTATCCATTCGATAGAAAGCACCGAGTTCCAGGAAAAAATCCATGTTCTGGCAGGCTACAAAGGTGACAAACTGGGCGTAATAGAAGATTTGTCCCACTTTATGCCGAGTTAGAACATAAAAAAGCGGGTAAACCAGAACGCCGTTTACCCGCTAAGTCAACATCTTATAAAGCCGCAATCACATCAATACTTAACATTGAATTTAATGGTAAAGCAGACACTTCCACTGTCGATCTGGCTGGTTTATGGTCACCAAATGCAACGCCATAAATTGCGTTAATTTTAGCAAAATCCTGCATGTTTTTAACAAAAACCGTCGTTCTTAATACTTTCCCTAATGACGACCCTGCCTCTTCGAGAACATGCTTTAAATTGCTCAGTACTTGCTCTGTTTGACCTTCCACAGAGTCGCTTTCAATAACTCCCTTCTGGTTCATAGCGACTTGACCAGTACAAAACACAAGACCATTAAATACAACTGCTTGAGAATAAGGCCCGATTGCTTGAGGGGCCAAGGGTGAATTAATGTAGTTCATAATGATGTCCTAATAATGGGTTACAAAAACAGTAAATATGATATGGCTAGTTATCATTCAAGCTAAGTTCAACACTGCGCTTAGCCGCTGACCCAATCGCATCACTAAGTAAACGCTCTAAAGCTCCATCTTGCATCAACACGCCCAAAGCCGCAGCCGTAGTTCCATTAGGGCTGGTCACTTCTTCTCTTAATTTGCTAACATCTCGATCGTCTTGTTCAACTAATTTCGCCGCACCAACGACCGTATTTTTAGTCAATATTAGGGCAAGATCATTCGTCAATCCGGCGTCTTTCGCTGCCTGAAACATACACTCAACAAAGTGAAATAAGTAAGCTGGCCCACTGCCACTAACCGCCGTAACAGCATGCATAGCATGTTCATCATCCACCCAGTCAAAGCTGCCTAAATTAGAAAACAAAGATTCACAAAATGTTTTTTGAGATGACGAAACGCAGTTATTTGAACATCCAACCATAACACCGCTATTAATGAGCGCTGGGGTATTTGGCATTACTCGAATTACTGGCTGTCCATTAAACAACAATTGTTCAATTGTGCTGTGGGTGACGCCTGCGGCAATTGAGATAACCAGCGTTTCCTGAGTCAATAAAGGCTGATAAAGAGGCAATACAACGTCAAATACCTGAGGTTTCAACGCCACCAATATACAGCTATAAGACTGATTAGCAGGCATTGCATCAATGTTCGTAAAGGTATTAATACCCTGAGATTTGAATGGCACTAATGCAGCTTCGTTTGGATCTATTATTGATATGGTTTGAGGCTTTATACCCATTTTAATCCAACCATTAACAATAGCACCGCCCATGCGCCCACCACCAATAACCAAAATGGACTCTGAATGATTGTCTAACTTATTATTCATTATTTGACCTACTTGCTCTACGTTCAGAAGAGACACCGTTTTCATCCAGCACCTCCTTACTCATACAATGTTATGAAGCGATGTGACTTGGTTCATTTACTTAATCGCTCGTTAATCTGCTCAGTGCTACTTAACGTTTTACGCTTAAGTTGCACCAACACCACCAAAAACAAGGCAAACAAAGCCGGTAGATAGAACCATTCCTTTGCCATTCTTTCATTGGGGACTTGTAGCTCAACCACTTGCCACCCATAGTCCATTCCTGAAAGCTGGGCAGGGCTATCGTATTTAATATCGTCAACCAAAACTTGACCTTCATTTTGCTCTATATTAAATCCCACATTGTTATACAATCTGTCTTCTCCTGTTTGTCCTTCTAACTGCGGTCCAAGCGAAAATACCACCACTTTATCAATGATGTCTCCACTGAAGTTTTCTCCTTTGACAAGCAATCTCACACTGCTATCAGTAGGCTCTTCTTGTACAATTTTGACAATATTGATGGGGTTAATACGTTGATAAGGCTCTTCAATTTGGTTTAACCAATAACCCGGTCGAATTAACGTAAAAGCAACTAATAACAGCGCAGCACTTTCCCACTTTCTAGACAAACAGAAAAAGAACCCTTTTGTCGCTGCACAAAACGCCAACATAGCAATAATGGCTGTTATCGCCACCATCACATACTCCCACCAGTAGTCCATGCCAATTAACAATAAACCGGGGTTAAAGATAAAAATGAAAGGCAGAATAGACGTTCTAATGTCATAGAAAAAAGAGTTGATTGCCGTTTTCATGGGATCGGCCCTTGCAACCGCAGCGCCAGCATACGCATCCACCGCAACGGGAGGCGTGGTTCCTGAAATCAGACCGAAATAGAAAACAAACAAATGCACCGCAATCAAAGGAACAACAATGCCATGCTGAGAAGCCAATGTCACAAAAGGCTGCGCCATGACAGACGCCACAACAATGTAGTTCGCTGTGGTCGGTAACCCCATGCCCAATACCATGCACATTACGGCGGTTAACAACAACATTAAAATAACACTGCCCCCCGCAATGGAGTCGATAACTTCTGTCATTATTAATCCGACCCCAGTTAACGAAACGACACCAACAATGATCCCCGCTGAACCCATAGCCAGCGCAATACCAACCATATTTTTCGAACCTGAAATGGTGCCTTCAAATACTTCATAAACCCCTTTTATCGTTTCGGCTTTCAAACTCTTATTGGTTTTTCTAAACAGGCTAATCAAAGGATGCTGAGTGAGCATAATAATAACCAATGTGAGAATCGCCCAAATAACAGCGTGCCCAGGAGAAAAACGCTCAATCATTAGGCCCCAAATCAACACACCAATGGGGATAGCAAAATACAAACCCGCCATTAATATTGGCAATGTATCGGGGATTTTTAATAAAGGCGCATTGGGATCATCGACTTCAATTTCAGGATATTGTGCGGCTTTCCAAAGCAGTATCAAGTAGCTTACAAATAGAATCACCGCGCATACATAGGATGTCAGTTCACCAAACAGCGTTTTAACGAAACCCACTCCGACGTACACAACACCACTTAGCAGTACGATTAAACAAATGCTTAGCGACATGTTCATTAATCTTTGAATCACACTAGATTTATGCAGCTTCTCTAAAATTGGCAAATTCATTTTAGCCGACTCTAAATGCACAATGTAAAACAACCCGATATAAGAAATAATGGCAGGTAAGAAAGCATGGGTAATAACCTCAAAGTAGCTAATCCCAACAAACTCTGTCATTAAGAAGGCCGCTGCCCCCATAACAGGAGGCATAATTTGCCCATTAATCGAAGCCGATACCTCAATAGAAGCAGCTTTCTCTGATGAAAACCCAATCCTTTTCATCAATGGAATGGTAAACGTACCTGTCGTAGCCACATTCGCAATCGCTGATCCTGAAATAAGCCCTGTAAGCCCTGATGCAACCACCGCCGCTTTTGCTGGACCGCCGCGCAAATGACCAAGTAAAGAAAAGGAAAGCTGAATAAAGAAGTTGCCTGCACCTGCTTTTTCAAGCAAAGCACCAAATAAAACAAATAGAAAAACAAAACTGCTGGAAACACCAAGAGGTAAACCAAACACCCCTTCTGTTGTTAACCATAAATGATCCAACAAACGATTTAGGCTTGCGCCCCTATGAGAAATAAGATCAGGCATGTAAGGACCAAACAACGCATAGCCAATGAATATCACAGCAATAATCACAAGAGGCCAACCTAATGCCCTTCGAGAAATTTCCAGAACGAGCAGTAACCCCGTGATAGAAAGCGCAATTTCTTCGAACGTTCGGCTTCCCCCCGCTCTGGATGATACTTCTTCGTAAAATACAACAATAAATAGAGTGCTGACTAACGCTCCAATCGCTAAGAGCCAATCGCCCATAGGGACGTGTGTTCGAGACGACGTTTTAAACGCAGGGTACAAAGAAAAGCCTAGAAATAACGCAAAACCTAAGTGAATAACTCGTTGTTCTGTGTCATCAAAAAAGCCAAACTCTAAAATAAAAGGTAGAGATGAGGCAACATACAGTTGGAACATGGCCCAACTAAACGCCACAAATGCTAAGAGCTTATTAATTGACCCCGTAGGACTTCTCGCACCAACTTCTTCTGCTATTAGCTCATTCAGTCTCTCATCAGCCACTCGTGCCGCCGAGGGAGTTTCTTTATTTGCTATCATAACCATCGTTCCCAGTTAGATAAAAAGGAAGGGGTAAACAACACGGTGTCATCTACCCTATTAAGGAAATTTATTTAATTAAACCCACTTCCTTAAAGTACCTTTCTGCACCGGGGTGAAACGGCGTTGATTTACCATTTTTCACCGCATCTTCACGACTTAGGCCTCTATATAGCTTTGACTGCTTTTTAAAATCTTCAAAATTATCAAAGACCGATTTCACAAGTTGGTACACAACCTCTTCGTTTGCATTCGCTGATGCAACCAAGGTCGCAGGCATTCCCCAAGAGTAAGCATCCTCAGTTTGTCCTTTGTAAGAATTGGCTGGGATCGTAGTGGAGCCAAGGTAAGAATATTTTTCAATTAAGCTAACAATTTCTGGGTCCATCCAGTTAAGAATAGACACATCACAAGAGTTGGAAGCTTCGGTAATACTGGACGACCCTATGCCTGTTGTATAAAAATACGCATCTATTTTACCGTCACACAACGCGGCGGCTTGTTCTCTTGAATTTAACTTCGTGGTTTGAGCAAAAAACGTATCTTTATCAAGATCGTATTCATCAAAAGCAAGATTGAAGCTTGCCTCTTGCCCCGACCCAACGTTCCCAACATTCACGATGTGACCTTCCAAGTCTTTAAAAGATTTAGCACCAATCTCTTTACGCGCAACCATTTGAGCAACGTCTAAATGCAGTGAGAAGAGAAAACGTAGATCCTTATTCACTCCTTCTTTTTCAAATTTATTCGTTCCATTGTATGAGTGAAATTGCCAATCCGCTTGAGAAATGGCAACGTCTAGATCACCACTCATAATTGAACGCAGATTGGCAACAGAACCTCCCGTACTCTCAACACTACAGCGAATATTATGATTATTTACTTTGCGGCTTTTATTCAATACATTACAAATAAAGCCACCTGTCGGGTAATACCCACCACCAATACCAGCGGTTCCAATATTAATAAATTGCTTTTCAGCTGCATTAGCAACACCCATTGATGCTGCGCATATAGCCGTTGTTATAAATAGGGAGGATAAGGTCTTTTTCATTTTTATTACCTTTTGCGATTTTAGTGAACGCTCTATCAAATAGAGCAAATTAATCCCCCCTCGTAACACTAACTACTAGAGAGGATGGATAATGACTGCCGTCTAAAATGAGCCGCGACTTCTTTTTTCGTTCGTTCAATATGCTTTCGTAGTAAATCAACCCCTTTATCTACGTCCCCTGCTTCACATGCTTTTAAAATATCTACATGCTCTGAGTGCGGTCTATCAAACCCTGAAGCCATCGTCACTTTTAGCCTCATGAAAGAGCCAGTTCTATCTACTACTGAATGGATCATTGAAATTAGATTCATCAAGCCACAAGGTGCATAAATGCAATCATGGAAGCGACGATTTAAATCACTCCACACCTCAATGCCTTCCACTTCTTCGTATTCTTTTAAAATTTCACGTGCTAGCTCGATGTCTAAATCCGTCATCTGAGGAATAGACAGCTCAAGCGCTCTGGACTCAAGCGCTATGCGAATCTCTAACATTTCTAGAATTTCAGCTTCGGTATGCTCTGTAACAAACACCCCTCGCCTAGGTCGAAATTCTACTAATCCATCTGATTCCAATTTTCGAAATACTTCTCGAACCGGAATTTTGCTTACACCAAATTGTTCAGCAATGTCGTCTTGTCTTAAAGGCGCTCCACCAGCCAATGCGCCATCTAAGATCAATTTACGGAGCGTGTGATAAATATCGTTATTTACTTCTTTTTTTATTGGCTTCTTTATTTTTTGAGCATCATTTTCATTTGCCATCGTTACTCTCCATTGGTTGATCAAAATGAAAATAATATCCTAACTGACACATAACCAATAACACCTTAAATGATGAAAACATAAAAAACAATAATCGTATACTATTTAATATATTAGTATACAAATATTATTGACCGTATCTTTTATGTTCTATAATATTTTTATAAACTCCCCCCTCAACTCAAAAATGGTTTACACGCTATGTACAACGGAATACTTTCTATCGATCACACTTTCGTCGCTGTTGCAGATATGGACGAGTCTCGAAAAACCTATGAAAAATTGGGATTTACTGTTCCTCCTCGTGGTAGTCACATTGAATGGGGAACAGGAAATTGGTGCATAATGTTTGAAAATGATTACTTAGAACTACGCGGTATCATTGACCCAGAACGCTTTACCGTAAGCTTGGATGAAGCGTTAGAAGAGTACGGAGAAGGCCTTGCTGGTGTGGCGTTTGGTACAAATAGCGCACAAGGTAATTATGATGAAATGATCAGTAATGGCATTACACCAAAGCCATTACGCAGCCTAACCAGAAATTTTGAACTTGCAGAAGGCTGGGTACAGCCGAAGTTTTCCCTTTGTTTCCCTCAAGAAAAAGATATTACGGGCCTAATGCATGTCGTATGTTGCCAGCACTTAACGCCTGAATTAACACGTAAGCCAGAATTCTTGGTACATGATAACGCCACCATCAGCGTTATTTCTATGACAGGCCGAATCGGTGATGCCGATGCCGTTGAAGCGGCTCAAAGAAAGCTCCTAGGAAATGACGCGGTTAACCGCATTGGTAATTCCATTAGACTGACGTTACCAAGTGGGCAATATCTTGATTTATTGTCTACTGTTGAATATGACGCAATTTATGGCGAAGACAGTAAGGTCCTTGCAGACAAAGACACCTATTTAGGTGTTACTAGAGTAAAAGTATCAGACCTGCAACAAACCTGTTCCACTCTTGAAAAAAATCAAGTCCCATTTAAAAAAATCAATGACACTCTTATCCGTGTTCATGCCGACTTTGCATGCGGAGTTATCATGGAATTCACTGAATAACAATAAGCAGAGGTAGAAAACATGGAACTCCCGTTCGATCAGTCAAACCGATCTGCTGCATTGCCCCAATCATTGTGGGCAGCAACGGCGGAACCCGCGCCAGAAACACAACCACTCCTAGAAGATCAACAGGTTGATGTTGCGATTATAGGCGCAGGTTTTACTGGTTTGTCAGCGGCACTGCACCTTGCAGAACATGGCACATCTGTCGCTTGCCTTGATGCAACGGAGATCGGATGGGGGGCTTCAGGCAGAAATAACGGGCAGGTCATTCCAGGATTAAAACATGACCCAGATAAAGTCATGAGTATGCTCGGCCAAAAAGCCGCAGACCCTCTTATAAAATTCAGTGGGGACGCGCCATCATTAGTCTTTTCTCTAATAAAAAAGCATCAAATACAATGCGATGCCGTTCAAAAAGGCTGGATCCAACCAGCACCTTCTCCTTCTTCCGTGAAAGAGATTGAATCCAGAGTCAAACAATGGAAAAAGTACAATGCTCCAGTCGATATGATTGACTCCAACCAGTTAGAAAAAAGATTGGGAACGTCTTGGTATCAATCTGCATGGATTGATCATAGAGGAGGCTCTTTAAACCCTTTGTCTTATGCTCGGGGTCTAGCAAATGCAGCAATAAAGGCAGGAGCATCTGTTTATACGAAGTCTCCTGTTTTACGTACTCAAAAAGTTGGCTCTAAATGGCATATTATTACATCATCGGGGGCAGTTCAGGCGTCTAAATTGCTTATATGTACGAATGCGTATACGGGAAATTTAGATGCAAAAGTAAGCCATTCCATCATTCCCGTACGAACAGCACAACTTGCCAGCGCACCGTTATCATCAGATCAATGGAAAGCCATTCTTCCAAACGGGGAAGCCGCTTCAGACGCATCAAAGCTCTTAACATCATTTCGAATAACGTCTGATAAAAGATTAATCATGGGCGGCGCCTATGCAACTGGGGGAGACGAAAATACAGAAATGTTTGCTCGGCTCAAATCATCCGCTCAGAACCGCTTTCCACATTTAAGCCGTATTAATTGGGATTTTAATTGGAGTGGCTATCTCGCAATTACGCCTCCACATTTACCGCAAATTTTTGATTTAGGGGGTGGATGCTATAGCCCTATCGGTTGTAATGGACGTGGAATAGCGATGACAACAGCCACAGGAAAAGCATTGGCTGAACACCTTCTAGATGAATCAAAGAAAGAATGCATTATTCCCATTGTCACACCCAAACCGTTTTTCTTTCACGCCTTTAGGCACATTGGAATTGCCACCAATGTGGCTATATGCTCTTTACAAGATAAATTAAAGCGATAATTAATATAGGTTACCTCTACTTAAAAAATAAACTTCCCAAACACATATTATGCAGGCTCAAAAATGAAAGTTCTTGTTATCAACCCATTTGCTACCGACGCTTATGACCAAACTGTGTTTAATATATGTAAAACCTCAAGATGGTAAATCTGATGCATTTGCCAAAATGCGTCAGCTCAATATGAGATAACCGTATTCTATAATAAGCATTGTTTCATTTCTAAGTAGCCATCTTGACCTTTCATCCAACGACATCATTGTCTACAACAAAGAGTTTACCCATTCCACCGTAGCCGCTTACATCGCCTCCAATATGGCGGACGCGAGTTTTGGTGTTAAACAAGTCGCCCATCAATTTGGCTTACGTTTTATCTCTATTTGTACCGAAGACTACGTCTTTGTTTACCATCAGACAAACCTCAATAAAGCCTCGATTGCCGAGTTAATCTGAATCAGACACGCCCCCACCTTCAGGCTCATAGAAGAAGATTCATGTTGAAAACATCGTCGCTGAAACATTCAAATCAATAACGTAATGGAGCCACACCAATCCATTTAACCTATTGATATGTAAATCAATTATATGATGGCTTATATGCTTTCGTGTCAACTTCTTTTCCTGCTGTCACCTTTCAATAAGCGTGTGATTATAACCGCGATTGAGTTCAATTTTTATTAGGGCCTATAGTCGAAGAGTAAACTTATATTGGCCTCAAGATGAAATATGATGCATAAAAGAAAGTATGAAATGTAAGTTTTTGTAATTTTTTTTATCTGAGAGGGTTTACGGTGAGATACATTTAACAGCATAATTAGGGCCATGTTGCATTGATGATTAAATCCGCTGGCATAAATGCCAAACAATCAAATATAACAAGCAACCATATATACGTAACCTACAGGATGGCACATGCCTAAATTAAACTTAAAGTATAAATTAACTTCATTGTCAGCCATGTCTGTATTGGCTATTACTTTATTAGCTATTTTCATCGTTATTAAATTATCTAATTTAATAACGCAATTTGAATCTTTTCAATCCACCTCTGTTAATGCTGAAAAATATACAATTATGATCAACAGGGATTTAAACTACACATCTCGTTTAACTCGCAGCATTATGTTGGGTGATGATTTCGATAGTAATTTTAAAAAATTAGAAAGTCGTATCATCGACATAAAACAAACCTTTAATGATCTAGAAAGCACAATTAGTCAATTACCTGATGAAAGCGAGCCATTAAAGAAAGCTGTCAAAATAAGCTATCAGGATACCGTCTCTTTTATAGAAGATGGGCGCAAACGTATGCTGAACTTACAACCCAACCACGGAAGTGCTCAAGTTAGAGCAGAAGCTTGGCAAGCATATAAAACAGAGGCTTCTCCCGTTGCGAATGCCGCCAGAAAAAGCTTCCAAGAACTTCAAAAGTTATTAAGTGAGCAAATCAAAAAAAACAACCTTGGATTACAACAAGCAATTAAAGATACGAACCAATTGGAAATTATCATTTCACTAGTTGTTCTGGGCTGCATTTCTTTAGGGATATATAATACTTTTTTAATCAAGAGTTCAATGTCTCGACTAGGGAAGCTACGATCGGCGATGAGGAGAATTGGCCAAAGCGCTGACTTAACTAGTCGAGTAAAAGTAGAAAACACAGATGAAATCGGCCAAACGGCTGAAATATTCAACGAAATGTTAGAGCAGTTTCAAGACAGTATTGAACACGTAGCCACCTCCATATCAAAATTAAGCCAATCATCAGAAGAGTTATCGGTTGTCGCACAAGAAGGAATCCAATCACAATCATTACAAGGGAAAGAAATAACCGACGTGGTTTCGTCTATGCATAAAATGATAGAGAGTGTCGACAATGTATGTAACAGCGCAAAAGAAGCGTCACACTCGGCTGTAGGCGCACATGATGTATCACAAGATGGTATAAAACTTACAAGAAATGCCGTACAACTTATGGAAAAATTAGCCAATCAAACCCAACACACAAGCTCAGTAGTTAAACAATTAAATGAATCTTGTAACAATATTTCTCAGGTACTGAGTGTAATTGAATCTATTTCTGAACAGACCAATTTACTTGCTTTAAATGCCGCAATTGAAGCAGCCAGAGCGGGGGAACAAGGTAGAGGTTTTGCCGTCGTAGCAGATGAAGTACGTACTTTGGCTACCCGCAGTCAAGAGTCAACTAACAAAATACAAACTATTATAGAAACTTTGCAGAAACACTCTCTCGACGCTGTAGATGCGATGGATAATAACTACATGCTATCGCAAGAATCCGTATCTACTACCGAGAATATTAGGCATTCTATGCAGAAAGTCGTTGGTGTCATTGATGAAATTCAAGCATTAAACAAAGGCATAGAAACTAGTACTGTTTATCAAAGCACTATGTCAGACGAAATAAATAATAAAATAACCTGCATACGCGATTTGAGCAGAAGTAGCCAACTAGGAGCTGAAAATGTCCAAACCTCTAGCTTGGCACTGGATACATTAGCTCGCAACCTAAATGAGTTAGCAACTCGCTTTCGTTACAATTGAGGTAGGTATTCTGACTACAAAGTGCACTACAAGCTATCCATAAAGTTAATCTAATAATTTCAAAAAGTTAGTGTTTTCTTTGTCAGAACCACCCCTCGTTAACAAGGTTTGATTTGATAAAGAGTGAAAACGAATATGCCTAAATTTACCTTTACCCAGCTAGAAAAAACTAAATTAATACCTAAGTTAAAGCAGCATATGTCAGCCGCGTTTGAATGAGACCTTGGCGGCTTTGATGCTCAATTTCTATTAGACTTTATCGCTAAAGAGTTTGGCTTTAGTTTCTATAATAAAGGCCTCCAAGACGCCCAAGCAGGTGTGTCTGAGCGAATGGAAGTGATTAACGAAGAGATCTATGCTTTAGAAAAGCATTAATTGAGAAAGCTTAAGCTTTCAAAGAGAGTGATCACTATAAGCTTTCACCTACTTCAAGCTTGAAAGGAAGTTGAATGATTTTTTCTTTAATTTCAATTCCTTGCAGTCTATTTAAGAGCTCTTCAGCAGCGATACGTCCCATATCTTCACGAGGTGTTACAACCGTTGCTAATCTAGGAACGATTGCTTTGGAAATATCATGGCCATGAAAGCCAACAATGCTAATTTGTTCTGGCACTTTTAATTTGTGCTTTTGACTTTCAAAGAGTGCACCAATTGCTAAATCATCATTTGTACAAAAAATACCATCCGTGTCAGGCTGCTGCTTTAAGGCTTCTTTTAAAAATTTAGCGCCTAAAGTAAAGGAAGATGCTTCATCTGTTTGTAAGCATAAAGGCTCTAAATTATGCTTTTTCATCGCATCTTTATAGCCTTGTATTTTAAGTTGAGTTCGTTTGTCCATACGTGCGGCAATATATACAATTTTATGTCGACCTTTTTCAATCATAAACTCAGTCATTGAAAACGCCGCAGCATGGTTATCGATGCCAACAGCTTGTGCAATGGGAGAGGAAACTGAATCCATTATTTCTATTACGGGTATTCCTGCCGTATCTAACATTTTTCGTACTCTTTGAGTATGAAAACTTTCTGATAAAATTAAGGCGTCGACATTATAAGAAAGTAGAGTTGATATACGTGCTTCTTCTGCTTTTTGACTATAGCCATAGTGAGCTAGCATTGTCTGGTAACCAGCTGGTTCTAGAACATTCTCGATCCCTCTTATCACTTCCGCAAAGACCTGGTTGGTTAATGAAGGGACGAGAACGCCAATGGCATGGCTTGTTGATTTGGATAAAATATCCGGCGCTTTGTTTGGAATATAACCTAGTTCATCTAATGCCTCGGAGATACTTGTTTGTAAAGGTTTTGAAACACTTTCAGCATCACGTAAAAACCTGCTTACCGTCATTTTAGTGACGCCAACAAGTGTTGCCACATCTTGTAATGTTGGGCGTTTTTTCTTGATAGCCATATTATAACCGTATCAATATTGTTACCTGTAACATTACCATGAAACCAAAATATTATTAAATGAAATAATTATCCTTCTATTGATTTCCCACATAACAAAGTATTGAATATAAAGATCTATTTGGTATGTGAGCGCTCACTTATACTCTTCAATTTCTAATCGTTCATTGGTTTACCATTGGGTGTGGAATTTTTTGTCCGTGGTTGAATTCGTGCGTAAGTATGAATGAGCGCCAAAGTAATCTCTTTGTGCTTGGATTAAGTTCGCTGATGATTGGCTTGTTCGATAACCATCGAAATATGCTAATGAAGCATACAACGCAGGTGATCTTCTTCAAGTGTTAGGAGTTGTAAGACTTTCGCCTGATTAAGGTCGTAGCCAGCTACTTGATGGTGGTTGTCGATAAAATCAAGCGCTAAATTTTACCCGTCCAATGATCGCTAGATTACACTTTAAAAGGATATTGTTAATAGTCATTTTTATACTTTTATAAATTAGTTAGAAAGATGAGTAATCATATAAACGCTTATCGCAGATCAATTTTGGCTAAAATACATGCTAAGACCTGCTTTTCACTTTGTTGAATATCTATTGATATTGCTTCATCTTCCAAGGGTTCAACCAATGTAGAGAACTGACTTTTAAGCATGTCTTCTCCTTTAAAATAATGGCCATCTCGTTTTTGATGTCTTTCCCATATTGTTTTATAGCTCCCTTTTAAATACACGAAAACTATCTCAGGGTTTCCTTGTTTTAATTTTTTTCTATATTCAGGTTTTAATGCTGAGCAAGCGACAATGGAGTGAGAGTTCGATTGTATTACCTGATTCAATGTTGTTAGCCACTCTTGTCTATCTTGGTCACTTAACGGTATACCTTGACGCATTTTTGTTACGTTGTGCTCAGAATGAAAATTATCTCCATCAAAAAATGGATAGTGTAAATAATCGGCTAACATCTGCCCTATGGTGGACTTACCTGATCCAGACACACCTAAAACTACAATTTTGTTTACCATTAGACACAGCCTCCCCGTAAAACCAAATATGGAATGTTTTAATTAAATGAAATCACTTTTGAGTTGCTAAAACTTACTGCCACCATAATGAAAGACTTGGGAAGAAAATAACTAATGTCAGAACAACAATTTGGATGCAAATAAAGGGAAATAATGACTGAAAAATTTCTCCTAAGCTGATGTCTTTTGGAGCAACAGATTTAAGGTAAAATGCAGCAGGTCCAAAGGGCGGTGATAAAAAAGAAACTTGCATATTGAGGCAAAAAACAACACCAAACCAAATAGGATTAAGGCCTAGATTAATAATGATAGGAACAAAAATTGGCATGGTTAATAACGCCACACCTACCCAATCAAGGAACATACCCAAAACAAAAAGGATTAGCATCATGATAAATACCGTACCCATTACACTGCCGCCACTTAAATTCAAAATCAAATCTTCTACGAAATCGATTCCTCCCATTAAGTTGTAAACACCAACGAGAGCGGTTGCACCTATTCCTATCCATATGATCATGCCACACGTGCTCATTGTCGCCTGAGCACTTTCCTTAAGCATGGTGAAATTCAATTCTCCTCGAATATAAGCACTAATTATGATGCCAACAACACCGAGTGCTGATGCTTCTGTTACCGAAGCGACACCGGTATAAATACTGCCTAACACGGTTGCAACAGATAAAAAGGGGAAGAGAAGTGCTTTTTTGAAGTTTACGTGCCTATCTTTTGCTAATTCTTCGTCTGTTGGTAAAGGGGCGTATTCTGGGTAAATGCGACAAAGAACTAAAATGTAAATCATATAACATAGAGCTAATATGAGAGCGGGAACAAAAGCAGCTTTGAAAAGATCTCCAATCGAAACACTTGCTGTTAACCCATAAATTATGAGCACAATACTGGGAGGGAGCATGGTTCCCAGTGCTCCACCTGCGCAAGTTGTACCTATTGCTAATTTACGGTTATAACCGAGGCGTAACATTTGAGGGAGGGCTAAAATTCCTAATAAAACCGTTTCTCCACCTATTACACCAGACATTGAAGCAAGTATCACAGCAACAACTAATGTTTGAACCGCAACACCACCCCGTAATTTTCTGCCCATTATTTTCATGGCATCAAATAAGTCCTTTGCAATGCCTGATCTATCTAAAAGCGCGGCCATTAGTACGAACATAGGAACGGCTAAAAAAACATAACTGCCTACAAAGCTATAAAGACGACTACTAATCAGAGGCAGCGCATCGACGCCGAACCAGCCTAAAGCAAATACTAAAGCAACCATTCCTGTCACGAAGGCAAGTTGCATGCCTGTTAATAGCAGAAGAATCATACTGACAAGCATGGCCAAACTGCCATAGCCAATGCCCATATTAGAGAGATCAAACATTATTTCTGCTCCTTAGGCATTTCATTTCAATAATAAGGTGTAAGCAAAACTGGATAAACATAACGACACTCGTTATGAAGATAATCGCTTTTAAATACGCTGGAAATGCTGGGTTCCAAGCGGAACCTGATGTTTCTGCATGTATGCTGCCCCATGGTGTAAACCAAGCACTGTGAGCCATTTGAAAAGAGGCAAATATCAACATCCCCGAAAATAGAAGCCCCATGAGATGATGGAAAATGTTCAAATATTGTCTTATTCTTGGTGAAACGAGGTCATATATAAGTACCACACGGACATGCTTGTTTATTGAAAGGGCGTATATACCACCAAAAACAAATAAAAAACCGCCAATAAAAGATGCTGTCTCATGAACCCATATTGTTGGAGAATTCAAAACATAGCGCATCACAACCTCATAGAAAGAGATCGCGACAGCTAATATAAATAAGATGCTTAATGTGTTTCCGAGATTAAATATCCACTTATCTAATCTGTTACTAGGTTGGTGGCCTTGATCACGCTGATCTAATTTACTCATCACATATATCCAATAAACAAAGTGATATTTATTAATTACGCAGTTTAAATAATCATCAAACTTAATAATAAAACGGCATGGCTATCTAATATTTATATGGAACTATTTAATAGAGATAACCATGCAAATACTTTTGAATGCTCAGATATTAAAGAAGACCATTCTCTTCTAAGTATTGAGTAACGGACTGATATACTTTTTTAGCATTAGGCGATTTTTTAGAGAATGATTCCCATTGCGTTCGGGCAATTGCTCTAAACTTTTTTCGCTCGTCTGAAGACCAGTCGTGAATGGTAATATTAGGATTTGCTTTGGCTGCTTTTACCGCCGCCTGATCTGCAATTTTCAGTTGGGTAGTAATGTCTTGCGCAAAATCACGTACTGAAACAATGAGAATTTCTTTTAGATCAGCCGGTAGCTTATCCCATTTTTTTTGATTCATTGAAATATCGATGAGAGGTAAAGAGTGAAAACCTGGTTGCACCGGATGCGTCGCTATATCATTCATTCCTGCTTTTTGATTGGTTGAAAATACAGTGTAATCTGCTGCGTCAATCACGCCTTTACTTAAACCTGTAAATACTTCCGATCCTGGTAAGTTAACGGGTGAAGCACCTGCTGCTGCAAAAACTTGTTGAACTAAGCCTTCAGGCGCTCTTAATTTTAGATTTTTAAGATCTTCTACGCCGTTCAACGGCACTTTCGACACAAAAGATTCAACACCGGTTGTTGAACCACCGATAAATTTGATGCCATAAGGAGCATAAAGCTCAGTCATCAACTCAAAGCCACCACCATAGTTAATATACTGTAATAACTGAGAGGTATCTGACCAAGCGCCAACTGTATTACCAATTAGCCCGAATGCTGGGTCTTTACCAGAGAAATAACCCGTTGCAGTTATATGCCCGTCTAAGATTCCCATTTTAATCGCATCAAGCGTTTCAGTGTGCTTAAAAACACTGTTTACGGGCAGTAAATCAATATTAATACGTCCGCTAGAGAGTGTCGCAACACGTTCAACCCACTCTTTTTGCACCTGAAAGTTTTTGTCTCCAGACGGATCTGATGACTGAAACTTAAAATTGAAATCTGCAGCCATAGCAGAAGAAGATAAGACAGTTGCAAGAGCCACTGTACCAATTGTGGTTAGCTTGTTCATTGTTTTGATCCTATTTAATTGTTTTAATTTTTAATATCGATAAAACATAACGCCCATATTAGCAGTAGTTAATTATAGTGTTTTACATAAAATGTTACCGGTAACATATACAGATGCTACTGGTAACAAAATTATTTATCAAGTATTAATTTTAGTAAACGTATTTGACTGATAAGCAAAATATCAAATTAGTCAGTTTTAAAATGCTAAGTGCTTATTAAGAATGGAGATTTAATTTTGCGTATTTAAGTATCAAACTTAGTCGACTAGATTCTAAATAGTGCCATCTATATTAAACGTTCCCGAATTCAAGTTTGAAGTTTAGATAAACAGTCGACCGCACTACTGCATCACAAGCTACCCATACAGTTAATCTAATAATTTCAAAAAGTTAGTGTTTTTTTGTCAGAACACCCCATCAGAAGTATGAAGCCTTTGTAAATAACCCTCTGTGTTACACACAACCCCACAATGTCGGAAGACGATTGCGGCTTTTCCAACGGGACAAGGCAAAAAAATGTAAACAGATCTGTTTCTAATTAGATTTTATTTATGATCTATAGAATACGAAACGGGCAAGAGTCCGAGGCTAAAAATAAAAAACTTGGCGTTATTGACCTTTTTTATACGAACGAAAACACTGAGAGCTTACTAAGGACGATAGTCTCTTAACGCCGTGCGTTATTACCATTTAAGAAGCGGAATCGGACGCTTCCCCACCTTTGGGGCCATAAAAGAAGACCCATGTTGAAAAGTCGTCGCTGAAGTCTTCAAATCGGTGTTCAATGCCTGCGGCGACAAACAAGACTTCACCCGGTTCAAAAGGCTGACGTGTTGCGCCATTCACAAAAAAACCCGAACCCGATGCGATCACATACACTTCATCACGGCTATGAGGTTGTTGTAAATCCACGCCTACTGGCTTGTATATTTCTACCTCTAGAGAGCCGTGCTCAAAAAGTTTTTTAAAGGGAGCGTCTTCATTTTGAAGACTGCTTAGCGCATTATTTACGGTTATTCTAGTCACTACATCTCACCTACTGTGTGTTTTGATTAACCATAACTATAGCGATACGGCATCTCAACTACAGCAAATATTATTGAGAATAATCCAAAACGCACAAAAAAAGCCAAATCACAATGAAGTGATTTGACTTTGTAACATAATGACCATCATCGAAGCAGAAAAATGAACCCCTTAGCCAGCGTCTTTTTGCTTAATGACTTTGTGCTCGTCTTCGTTATTGCCTAACTTCCAATAACTGGAAATGTACAACATGGATTTATCGATGGCTTTTTCATCTTTGAAAAAACGTCTTAGCATTTTCATACTGCTAAATTCACAGGCGGCCCATACCGACATTTTACCGTCGAACCATGGCAAGGTTTTTACCTTGTTTAATAAGGCCTGTTCATCTTTTCCAGAGTTTGCATTAATCACCCAATGAATCTCAATGCCTTCAGGGTGGGTTAACGATTGCACATCGTCTTTTGAAACGACTTCAATCACCGCGAACCCTTTGGCGTCTTTCGGTAAGGTTTCTAAGTTAACACTGATGGCTGGCAAGGCTGTCATATCACCAACCAATAATTGGTATTCAGTGCTTGAGTTGATCATTTTTCTAGAGCCAGGACCACCAACTATAATAGTGTCTCCCGTTTCAGCAAGCTGCGCCCATGTTGACGCAGGGCCACCGTCTTCGTGCAGCATAAAATCAATGTCGATTTCATCTGTCCGTTGATGGCGAATGGTATAGGTACGCATTAATCGACCCGATTCTGACGGAAAGATCAGCTTCACATACGCACTTTCTTGATCTTGAGGGAGCGTTAAAACACCTTCTCCGCCGAGAGTGACTCTTAACATATGAGGTGTGACAAAATGCTTTCGAATAACAACAAATTCTCTAGGTTTATTCATGATGGTCTCTATTAAAAATCATTAATGGGAATGATTATCACTTTAATATAAACCATTGTGTAATACTACTTATTACAGGCTCTCCCCATCTCATTCCTTGATTAGTGCGCATTCTTTGCCCACTTTAGGATGATAGAGCGCCATGTTTCAAATCAATGCCTTCATCCAATCACACTCAATCGTGTCAGATGACGGTTTGTATTCGGCCCCAATCGGTTGGGTGTATCCCATTTTCTTTAATCGGTCCAAAATATAACGATAATTTAGCTCTCCACTATCTGGCTCTGCCCTATCTGGGACGGAGGCAATTTGTACATGGCCAATAATAGGAAGCAGTGATTCAAAGTGACGACACACATCGCCTTCCATAATCTGCAAGTGGTAAAAGTCAAACATCAGCTTGATATTGGGCCTGTCTACTTTGGCGATGATGTCGGCCGCTTGTGCCGAGGTTTGCAAAAAATACCCCGGTGCATCATGGTGATTCAAAGGCTCGATTAGGATCGTTATTAAATGCAAACTTGCTTGATCACAGGCGTACCTCAAGTTTTCCAGAAACGTTGCTTCGGCCTGTTCACCGTTTGCGAATCCAGCCATGACATGAATGTTTGGCACACTCCAATGAACAGCGTAATCAATGGCTTTATCAATGGTCGCTTTCGCATCATGCTCTCTGCCTACTAATGCAGACAAACCATTTTCACCCGCTGCGACATTGCCTCTAGAGGTATTCAACCCCAGCATGGGTAAGCCCGTTTCCATCAGCGCTTGCGTCACTTCGTCAATGTCCTCGTCGTAGGGCCAGTGGCATTCAACCGCCACAAAACCCGCTTCTTTAGCCGCCCTTATTCCATCGGGCAATGAAAGAGACTGCCACAAAAAACCAAGGTTAGCTGAGTATTGAGTCATTAATCCCATTCCACATTAAATTTCGTCACGATGCGGGTAATTTCCGATTCAGAGAGCATTTTGGGTGATGTGCCACGCAGCATCATCGCCAGTTTTGCTGTTTCTTCTAATTCTTCTATGGCGTAAACCGCCGCTTCCAAATCTTTTCCTGCCACAACAGGGCCGTGATTCGCTAGCATTACCGCACTTCTTTTCCCAACCAACCCTCTTATGGCATCCCCTGTTTTAGGATCACCTGGCATAAAGTAAGGCAACAGTTTCACCTTGCCCAATTTCATAATGGAGTAAGGCGTCAAAGGCGGTAAAAAGTTATCCTCATCGACACCTTCCATCATAGACATCGCCACAGAACAGGTGCCATGCAAATGCACAATCGCATTGGCACTGGATCGCGTATCGTAAAACGCACTGTGCAGTGGCATTTCTTTCGTGGGTGGCAACCCAGCGATTAGTAAACCCTTTTCATCAAAGCGGCTTAGCGTTGCTGGATCAAGGCGCCCAAAACAACTTCCTGTTGGAGTGACTAACAATCCACCATCTTCGGTTCTTGCTGAAATATTACCAGACGATCCGCAGGTTAAACCCCGATCAAATAAAGACTTTGCCATAATGCAAATGTCTTCTCTTAACTTGTTTTCGCTGTGGCTCATTGCATCATCCTCAGAGTTTTTTAAAGACGGTTTTGTCATCAAAATAAGCCGTCATGCTTAAACTAGATAGCGCTATCATTTAAGCTTATCATAAATAATTGAGTAATTGTGCAAGCCGTTCCTCAATCTATGAATATAAAATATAAGAGTCCACACTACGTACTTTGGCGAGAGACAATAGAGTAACCAACATTCACTTGATCACAATGAGGCTGCGTTTTATTGACGATTTTATACAAAAGGCATTCCGCGGCTTGTTGGCCCATTTCATAACGAGGCACAGAAACGGACGTCAATGGTGGTATTAATTCTTCAGAGAAATGCAGATCATTAAAGCCTGCTATCGCAATGTCTTCAGGGATGCGCATTCCTCTTCTTGTGGCTTCAAGCAGCGCACCAGCCGCCAAATCATCGTTACTAAAGACTATCGCATCGACATCACTGTGCTGAGAGATCAATGCAATAAATAACTCTGCCCCATGCTTAAACGACGTGCTTTCTGCACTGGTTATCACATACTGAGAGGCATCGCCATTTTGCTCCAGTACCGCTTTTCGATAGCCTTCCATTCTTCTATGAGAACGCAGATCCATTTGAGCACCAATAAAACCAATATTTTTATACCCTAGGGAATACAGATAATTCGTCAAGTCATAGCAGGCATCAAAGTGCGACAAACCAACATTCATATCAATGGGGTTTTGATCCAGTTCCATAATTTGCACGACAGGGGTATTGGATAGTTTTAACAAATCCCTCGTATTTTGGGTTTGGTCGATTCCCGTGACAATAATGCCGTCTGGATTTTGCTCCAGCATGGTTTTAACAAGCGCTTCTTCTTGCTCACTGGAATAATGTGAATTTGCCAGAAGAATGCGATAGCCTGCCCTGACTAAGGTTTCATGAATGCCCTCTAATACATCTGGAAACACCGCATTAGAGAGGGAAGGAAAAATGACCGTAATGACCTTTGATTCCGACGACGCTAATGAACGTGCGGCATGGTTCGGAATATACCCCAGTGCTTTCACAGAAATAGCAATTTTTTCTTTAAGTTTTTCCGATACCTGAAGAGGGTGCTTTAACGCTCTAGAAACCGTAATTGGGCTTACGCCTGCATGCTTTGCCACATCGGACAAGGTGATACGCCCTGTACTTCGACTGGATAGTACTGATTTATCTTTTTTCATTCAGACTCTCTTGAAAACAACAACGTGTCTGTTCATTTTCTTTCTACTTACTCTCTGTCTATGCACTTTCTACATTCGCACCTTGAGTATTTAACGTGATTTTATAGACAGATGTTGACGCCGTAATAAATAATACATTGCCCAAATCGCCTCCAAACGTACAGTTAGATACCTGCTCAGGTACTAGGATTTTTGCCATTAAAGCACCATCAGGGTGGTAAATTTGGATGCTGTCTTGAGAAGATGTATAAATCCAACCGTTTTTATCTAAACGAAAGCCATCCGAAACACCGGGGTGGATATTGGCAAATACACACCCGTTTGTCAGTGTGTATTCCCCCATTGAATTCACTTGCACGTCGTAACGCATAATATGATGATGACCCACTTTTTTCTCTGGTAAGGTAATCGAGGTATCCGACACATAGAGCTGAGTTTCATCCAATGAAAACGCCAACCCGTTAGGCCCTTCCATTTGATCACAGACCAAAGTGAGTGCTTGTGTCTCTGGAGAATAGCAATAAACAAAATTCCCCGCTTGTTCTGAATCGGCTTTATAACCTTCAAAATCAGATAAGATGCCGTACGGTGGATCGGTAAACCAAATACTGCCATCGGACTTCACCACCAAATCATTAGGGGAATTTAACGGTTTATCATTATATCGATCCACCAGCGTGGTGATGTCGCCCGTTGTTAAATCGGTCTTTAAGATACATCGACCGCTATGACTGCAATGCAGTAAATTGCCATCACGATCGAGATAATGCCCATTGGTGAAGTTTGCTGGAGAACGCCAAACACTCTCCCCCCGATTCGCATTCCAACTGACGATGCGATCATTGGGAATGTCACTCCACAGTAAAGTTTGTGTATTAGGAAGCCAAACAGGGCCTTCATTCCAAATACCACTACGACTGATTCTTTCTAACGATTCGTTTGTTAAAAATACGTCTTTCACACGCAAATCGTATTGCTCAATTATTGACATGGCGCACCTCTAATCAACGATAAACAGTCAAATTTCTGTCCTATTTATCTTCCCATTAGTTACTTATTCATTGCTTGTTTCCGCCTAGGTAAAAACGCACCTCTTGGTCTAGAATCATAGAACTAAAATCATAAAACATTTATTTTAACAGTGATCCTTGCTCAATGTGTTTCAAATATTGATGCCTTGGACTCTCATCCAATAGGAAACATTATGCGCCAGAAAATCTCTTTTAAAAGCGGATCGTTAGAACTCGCTGGGCAACTTGAGCTACCGGACAGTGACATTAAATTTTTTGCTTTATTTGCTCACTGTTTCACTTGCGGAAAAGACATCGCTGCTGCCACTCGTATTAGTCGAGCACTAACACAACAAGGCATCGCCGTATTACGATTCGATTTTACAGGGCTTGGCAACAGCGACGGTGATTTTGCCAACAGTAATTTTTCCTCTAACATTCAAGACTTAATTGCCGCGGCGGATCATTTACGTACACACTTTAGCGCACCGCAATTATTAATCGGCCACAGTCTGGGCGGTGCTGCGGTTCTCGCAGCGGCGGAACACATTCCTGAAATCTCAGCCGTCACAACAATTGGCGCACCTTCCGATGCACAACATGTTGCGCACAATTTCTCAGCTCAGTTGGATGAAATAAATGCCGCAGGCGAGGCCAAAGTCAGCTTAGCAGGCCGTCAATTTACCATTAAAAAACAATTTATTGATGACATTGCCAAATACGATCGTAGCCACATTAGTAAACTAAAAAGAGCTGTTCTAATTATGCATTCGCCCATTGATAGTGTGGTAAATATCAGTGAAGCAGAGAAAATTTATGCTGCCGCCAAGCACCCTAAAAGCTTTATTAGCTTAGACAATGCCGATCATTTATTAAGCAACAAAGACGATGCTGACTACGCCGCTCAAGTGATTGCCTCTTGGGCCACACGCTATGTAGAGTACGATACGCACGCTTACCAAGCCAAGCTCACTAGCGGCACGGTATTGGTTGAAGAAAAAGACCATGCATTCACGCAACATGTCAGTACAAAAGATCATACGTGGTTAGCCGATGAACCACTCAAAGTCGGAGGCAGTAACCTAGGCCCTGATCCCTATCAGCATTTGTTAGCCAGCGTCGGTGCCTGCACGTCCATGACATTGCGTATGTATGCCGCACGTAAAAGAGTGCCCTTAGAGCACGTTAAAGTAGAATTGTCGCATACCCGAGACTATTACAAAGATTCTCAAGACTGCGAGACAAACGAAAAAATCGAAGCCATTACCCGTAAAATCACCTTGATCGGCGACTTGACGGTCGAGCAACGTCAGCGTTTACTAGAAATCGCCGATTTATGCCCAGTACACAAAACACTGCATAACGCGCCAAGCGTTATAAGTGAATTGACACCATAAGCCATGCGGTAAGAAGATCTTGCTGAGGTTCAGCTCGTCGTACATTTTCAATTCAAGATAACAACAAAAAAGCAGCGACCCAATAAAATGGACGCTGCTTTTTATAACACGCTTATTTAAGGAAGGTGCGAATAAGTCCTCTTGTCTCAGCATGTGGATAAAAGCCGGCTATTCGAGGCGAGTATCGAATGTGAATAGCTGGCCTATTTTCGAGATACTCAACAAAGAATACTGGCTTTTAGACCATGCCCTGCGAGTCTTAGTAGACTTATTCGCACCTTCCTTAACAATCTCCAGTGCATTTTAAAATTGACTCAGCCAAACGCTCCAAATGCTTGCATCGTGTCCTAGGTGCTAAAATGCGACACGGTATCCTGTAGGCTCTGTGCCAATTCTTTTAGTTTTACACTGGCATCTGATGTTTGCTCTGCGCCTTTCGCCGATTCATTCGCGGCTTCATTAATACGAGCAAGACTGCGATCAATTTCATTTGCCGCTGAGCTTTGTTGACTTGACGCACTGGCAATGACAGCGCTTCGATCGTTAATTTCAGCCACCGATTGAGAGATGTTTTTAAAGTTTTCTCCAGCATGTTCAACACCGTCTAATGTATCATGAGCTTTTTCTAGCCCAAGAGACATAACAGACGTGGCTCTCTGAGCACCCTGTTGTAAACTGCTAATAATTTCTTGAATTTCTGATGTGGAATGTTGAGTTCGACTTGCTAACGTTCTCACTTCGTCGGCAACCACTGCAAAGCCACGCCCTTGCTCTCCTGCCCTAGCCGCTTCTATCGCAGCATTCAATGCCAATAAGTTTGTTTGTTCGGCAATCTCTCCGATCACATTTAAAACCGTAGCAATTTTATCTGTTTCTACAGTAAGCTCTTGGATCACATCAGAAATGGAGTTCACCTCTTCAGAAAGCGCTTTAGCAGACCCTGTCACGTTTTCAATGACCCTATTGCCTTCTTGGACATGTCCGTCTGCCGTCATAACAGAATTCAGAGCGTCTTCGGCATTTTGTGCAACGTCTGAAACAGTAGCAGACATCTCATTCATCGCGGTGGCCACCTGCTCCATATCAACAAATTGTTGCTTAGCGCCTTTATTTGTTTGAGAGCTGATAACAGACAGTTCTGTCGCCGATACAGAAACTTGGTTGGCCGTTTCTTTGACATTTTCAATGGTGCTTCTTAAGCTCTCTGACATTGACACCAAACCTGCTGCAATGCCTTCCGTTGCCATCACATCGATGCAACTCAACTGCCCATTGGAGATTTTTTCCATGGCTGCGAGGACCTCTTTCGGTTCACCGCCAATTTGTTTCATAATTCCTTTATAGATAAAAAATAAAGAAGCAATCACTGTTAATAGTGTCATAAGAAGACAGGTAATTAATACTCTTCCAAAAAATACCACTTCCTGCTTTTTTTGAAGAACTGTTTGCGAAGTACGTTCATCCAATAAAATTAAAAACTCATTAATTGGCTTGACGATTTTTGCTTTATCTTGATGATATTGGTTGTCGTGCATGATACGACGGGCCATGGCTAAATCGGGCTTGTCTTTACGGGTAAAATTACCATTGCCATCATCATACAGCCCTTTTACCGCATTCATCGCAACGGTTTCGGTATACACCAAGTCGTTTGAATTTTTTTGTGCTTCTGTTAATTTGGCAAACTCAGCATCTGTAAAGCCTGCGTCTTTCATCAGATCTGTTAACGAGTTTTTGACGCCATCTGGACTCGGCTTTTCACCATATTGGAGCACCAAATCCCAATAAATGCGTTCCATGTGTTGGGGACGGGCTTTATCGCCATTACGTATTGCCAAAATATCCCAATACATTTTTTCGTATTTATCATCACCAGATAACACATACGTACGCGCCAAACGAGTTAAATCATCCGAGCTTTGTCTAAGTTCATCGGCGAGTAAAAACGACTGATAACGAGCAGATTGGCTCGCCGACAAAGAAGCGCTCTTACCATGACTTAAATACAGCACGATCAACGTGACTAAAATACTCGCTGAGCATAGCACGGCCCCTACAAGTAACAATTTTCTAATGCTCATCTCTTTGCCTCCTACGAACTTTAATTTCGTTCTAATATCCTTACACTAAAAGATAGTAGTTGAAATATTATGATGAAAGAACACTAGGTTACATTTCATTACGCTTATAAAAAATTAGTGCTCTTATTTCTTCCTTTTTGCGTCCGCTTGTTTAAACATTCTGTCAAGATCAGATTCCTGAATTGTCCTTACTCTACTGCTAGTGTAAGCTGCTAAACACTTGTCTTGATAAGCAATATTTGTTTATCTGGATTACGGTTCTTCTTTTATTTGACATGAGTATATACGGTGTTTTTTTCTTTCTTCCCTAAACCAAAGCTCTTCTTTCTCAGTTTCGCAGTATGGTCCTTACTGTGCGTCGTCTCTTGGTATTTAGTCATTCAAGACTGGGGGCCAACGCTCAGTTTAGGCGGCCTATTTAATGCTGAGTTCCCCAACGCGTTAGCAGAAGGCTCAGATGAAGCGGCTCAAGCGCTTTATGACGCCGCGTTTTCTCAGGCGGTCGATATTTGGCTGTATCAATATATGTTCCTTTGTTACGCCATTTTTGTTGGCTGTTGGATGCTTTATGGTGGTCAGCAATGGGGACGTTGGTCCATTATGGGATCAGCCGTCATTGTCTTTATAACCTGGTTCCAAGTACAAGTTAGTGTCATGCTAAATGAATGGTATGGTAATTTTTACGATCTCATTCAACGAGCATTGTCCGAACCTCAAAGCATTACCGCAGAAGAATACTACGGCCAATTGGCTTCGGTTGCGGTGCTGCTACTGATTGCAATTACTGTCGCTGTACTTAATAGCTTCTTTGTCAGTCATTACGTCTTCCGCTGGCGTACTGCTATGAACGATTACTACACAAGTAAGTGGGATCAAGTACGCCATATAGAAGGTGCATCACAACGTATCCAAGAAGACACCATGCGTTTTGCCTCCATCGTTGAAAGTTTAGGCGTGCGCTTTCTAGATTCTATTATGACGCTTATTGCATTTTTGCCGATTCTTTGGGGGCTGTCTTCCTATGTCACCACGTTGCCATTAATCGGTGAAGTGCCTCAGGCGTTGGTGTTTGTTGCAATTACTTGGTCTATATTTGGTACTTTCCTCTTAGCTTTGGCGGGCATTCGACTACCGGGTTTAGAATTTAAAAATCAACGAGTAGAAGCCGCTTTCCGTAAAGAACTCGTTTATGGAGAAGATTACGCAGATCGTGCACAACCACCAGAATTGTCTGAACTGTTTAATAACGTTCGTAAAAATTACTTTAACCTGTATAAAAACTATTTGTACTTTAACATCGTTCGTTATGGTTACTTGCAGGTGGGTAACTTTATGCCATTGATCGTACTTGCGCCTTCCATCATTGCAGGTGCATTCACCCTTGGTGTGATGCAACGTATTATCAACGCATTTAATCAAGTTGAAGGCTCTTTTCAGTTTCTTGTTAATTCATGGACGACCATTGTAGAGTTGTTGTCGATTTACAAACGTCTTACAGCATTCGAAGCCGCAATTAATGATCAACCACTACCTGCCATTGATCAAGACTATAACGAGGGTGACAACCTCAAATAGCCCTGTCCTGTCGGTGAATAGGAGTCTCAATTAATCGAGTTCCTATTCATAAGACACCTTTCTTAAAAAAGAGGCGAGATTCACCTCAGATGTCTACCTTAAAAACCCCGTAATTAGACTCTTTATTGAGTTTAAACACCTTAATCAATAAGCTTTTTTTCCTCTGTATTTATTGTGCTATTATCCTACCTTCGTGGTATCAAATTCACTTATTGTATTAAGAGAACTCATATTCAAATGGATCAATCGAAAGGCAATCTATTCATACTGTCTGCCCCTTCTGGAGCAGGAAAATCTTCCCTTTATAAAGCCCTTATTGCTCAAGATTCACACGTTAGGATCTCAATTTCTCATACAACGAGAGACCCAAGAACAGGAGAAGAACACGGAAGGGAGTATTATTTTGTTGGTGTCGATGATTTTCTTGATATGATCGCTGACGATGCCTTTTTCGAACACGCGCAAGTGTTTGATAATTACTATGGAACCTCGAAACAAGCCATCTTTGACCTTCTTGATCAAGGCCTAGATGTGATCCTAGAAATTGACTGGCAAGGTGCAAAACAAGTACGTCTTCAGTACCCGGACGCCATTGGTATTTTTATATTACCACCATCAACTCAGACATTAGAACATCGCCTTCGAGACCGCGGAACGGACTCTGACGAAGTGATAACACGCCGCATGGCAAAAGCCGTTAGTGAGATGTCACACTATGATGAGTACGACTACATCATCGTAAATGACGATTTCGAGACGGCTTTGTCAGAAATGAGTGCCATTTTCAAAGCAATGCGAGTAAAAAAACGCATTATTGAGCAAAAACATACCAAACTTATCAATGATCTCTTGTCATTATAAGAAGCGGTTAAGTAGAATTAAACATTATTAGATCATTCAAAAAGGTAGAGATAGCAATGGCCCGAGTTACAGTAGAAGATTGTTTAGAAAATGTAGAAAACCGTTTCCAGTTAGTGATGATTGCTTCAAAGCGCGCACGCCAATTAGCAACAGGTGGTGAAGAAGCAAAAGTCGCGATAGAAGACGATAAGGTGACGGTTGTTGCTTTACGTGAGATTGCAGAAAATCTAGTTAATGTAGTCAACGTTGACATTAAAAAGCAGCCAATTCACGAGTTTTAAGCACCTATGTCTATCGCTCATTTCAAAACCCTGTTTGTATCAATTAATTGGAGTGAGTGATGTACCGCATTGAAGACTTAGCGACTACGCTTAGCCAATATTTGCCTTACGAACAAGTCGCTGTCATTAAGCGCGCATATTATTACGCTGAACAAGCTCATGATGGCCAGCGCAGAAAAAGTGGCGAGCCTTATGTTATTCACCCTTTGGCTGTAGCTCAAATACTGGCGGACATACGCATGGATTGCGATGGATTAGCCGCTGCGTTATTGCATGACGTTATTGAAGATACGGGCATTAGCCGAGAGGCTCTCACGGAACAATTTGGTGAAAGTGTTGCTAGCCTAGTAGATGGTGTCAGCAAATTGACCCATCTGGAATTCAATAACCAGCTCGAAAAACAAGCTCATAATTTCCAAAAAATGGCCATGGCCATGGCCGATGATATACGAGTCATTCTCGTTAAGTTGGCGGATAGACTGCACAACATGCGTACTCTAGACTCCATGCCCGCCCACAAAAAACGTCGTATCGCTAAAGAAACTCTCGAAATTTATGCACCGATTGCCAATCGATTGGGCATGTATAATTTCCGTATCGATTTAGAGAGCCTAGCATTTAATGCCTATTACCCAATGCGCTCAAAAATGCTGCAAAAAGCGATTCACAAACGTTATGGTCAACGATCACAAGACAAAGAAACACTCGAACAATACATTCACGGAGAGTTAGCCGCTGAATACATCGACGCGTCTATCAGTGTTAGAGAAAAGCACATCTATAGCATTTATCAGAAGATGCAGAAAAAGCGTCGATCACTGACCGATATCATGGACGTTCTGGGAGTTAGAATCGTTACTGATAAACCCGATAATTGTTATCGTATTCTTGGTATTATTCACTCTCTTTTCAAGCCAGTTGAAAGCCGTTTCAAAGATTATATCGCGGTACCCAAATCCAACGGATATCAATCACTTCATACTACGGTTGTTGCCAATGGCTTGCCTATGGAAGTGCAAATTCGCACAAACGAAATGGAAATGGTCGCCAGTAATGGCATCGCCGCTCATTGGGCTTACAAATCTAAAAACCCTCAAGCAAACATCTCTCACAGCCATGACCGTGCGACAAAATGGGTACAAGAGATGCTTGAAATTCAACAAAAATCGGGTAACGCCGTTGATTTTGTTGATAACGTTAAAAATGATCTATTCCCTGGTGAAGTGTACGTTTTCACACCTAAAGGCAATATCATTGAGTTGCCAACGGGTGCAACTCCAGTTGATTTTGCGTACGGTGTGCATACTCAAATCGGCAATACTTGTATTTCTTGTCGAATTAACCGACGACTCGCACCACTCAGTACACAATTAGAAAGCGGTCAGACTGTTGAAATCATTACCGCAAAAAGCGCCCAGCCCAACGTCGCATGGCTAAGTTTTGCCATTACAGGAAAAGCCCGAACCAACATACGCCATTTCCTAAAAAGCAAACAAACTGAAAATGCCATTGCCGTTGGCTACCGACTCCTCACCCGCTCACTGAATGCTTTCAAAACCAATATTGAAGATCTTGAAGAAGAGCAAATTCAACTGGTGCTTGACTACTATCAACTTGCGTCAATGAACGACTTACTAGAATCTATTGGTAAAGGAAGGCACGTCGGTTATTTAGTCACTCGACAACTGTTTCCTAATTACAATGAAGATGAGCTTATTACACCAACTTCATTCAAATTAAACGGTTCAGAAGGAATGCTAGTTTCCTATGCAAAATGCTGTTCTCCTATCCCAGGTGATCCTATCGCCGGTTATGTGCAAGTAGACAAAGGCATTGTCATTCATCATCTAAATTGCACCAATATCCAAGATCATTTGGAAAACCCAGAACAATACATCCGTATGTCGTGGGGCAAGGAGATTGAAGAAGATCTAGCCATTAGCTTGATTGTCAGCTTTGTTAACGAGAGAGGAGCGGTGTCTAAAATAGCCAGCTCCATTGGGGATACCGATTACCAAGTTTCGAACTTAGATATTATTGAACGAGGCCGAGTAAGTCGTTTACGTTTGAATATTACCGTATCTAGTCGGGTTGGCTTAGCAGACGTAATGCGTCGAATAAAGTCTGTTCGATGTGTTGAAAAAGTGACCAGAGAAACTGTCACAACAAGATAAAGCACTACGTGATACCTAGAGACCTTTTCACGACGCGACGATAAGACGAGGCAAAAACAGACGAAAAAGCGGCGTTTATGAGTTATAAATGCGCATTTTGAGTCTGTTTTTAACAAAGTATTAACAAGCGCAGTCGTCGTGCAAAGGCCTCACCTAGATACTATCAACCATTAAATTAGGAAGTTTTACTATGTCTAAAGAAGTCATTTTTACTGAAAACGCCCCTCAAGCAATTGGACCTTATTCTCAAGCCGTTCGTGCAGGCAATACAGTATACCTTTCTGGTCAAATCCCTTTGGTACCTGCAACAATGGAAGTGGTTAGTGACGATGTAAAAGAACAAACAGCTCAGGTTTTTCAAAACCTACAGGCTGTGTGTGAAGCCGCTGGCGGTTCTTTAAAAGACATTGTTAAACTGAACATTTACATGACGGATTTAGGTAACTTCACCGCGGTAAATGAAATAATGGTTGAGTTTTTTGAAATGCCTTACCCTGCCCGTGCCGCTCTTGGTGTACGCGCCCTTCCGAAAAATGTCGAAGTAGAAATTGAAGGTGTAATGGTTTTAGAAGATTAATTGCAGCCGATCACTCGATAGTCAAATACGCGATGAGGTCTCAGTGCATTCACTGAACCTTATCACGCAGAGCATCTTTCTCTATATTCTTCCAGTAGCGCTTCATACCCTAGAATATAACTTGGGTATAAAAATTGATATCCAGCTTCGATAACAGACGCATTTGACAACCTCTTCCCTGACACAGGTAAAAACCCCTTTACTCCAAGTTCTTCTGGCAAATTAGGCTCGGTATTTAACTGTTTCGCTAACCATAACTTCACCTCCCATTGGCTAACAGGGCTGCAATCTGTTCCAATATAAACACGCTCTAACGCTTTTCCCTTTGTGTGTAGACCCGCCAAAAATGTCAGCAGCCCAACACAATCATCTCGATGAATCCGATTTGTCCATTGGTTTACCGCCCACAACTCTCGCTTTGCGATGGATTCAATTAAACGCAATCGTCCCGGCCCATAGATGCCAGAAAAACGTACGCTGGTTGCCGATAAATGCTCTGCTAATAACGTCTCTGCTTGCATCAATACCTTGGCCGTCGCACTTTTGGGCAGTGCGATCTCTTTTTCGTTTAACACTTCACCTGAATTTTGTCCATAAACGCTGGTGCTTGAAACAAATAAGACCTTCGGACATGTAATGTCCTGCTGATAGCGGTCTACTAATTTTTGGGCGGTTAATAAATACGCCTCTTTATAGAGCTCAGCGGTTCGACCCTGCGGCGTCATAATTAAAAATACGATGTCTGCATCAGGCAAATTATTTAACGCCATAGTCAATAGATCACCCGTTATACCATGGACGCCTTTTGGAAAGACCGTTCCTTGGCGTCGAATGGCTGTCACAGAGTGACCTATCTCTACCAAATTGGTTGCCAAACGAGAACCAATATCGCCACAGCCTGCTATCAAGACTTTCGCCATGTCAAAGCTCCTCTTTGCTTTCATTTTTTAGAGTATACTTTATTAAAATATGTATTATCATAGTTATTAGCAATGAACTAATTGAAGGTAAAAACGCAATGACATTAACCGAATTGAAATACATCGTAATGCTTGCAGATGAGCAACATTTTGGCCGTGCGGCAGAAAGGTGCAATGTTTCTCAACCGACATTAAGTGTCGCTGTTAAAAAATTAGAGGACGAATTGGGGACAGCAATTTTTGAACGAAGCAAAAATTCAGTATACATCACCCCACTTGGTGACCAGATTATTCGCCAAGCAAAAAAAGTACTGGAACAAGCTAATGTTATTAAAGAGCTGGCCGCATCAGGCAAAAACCAATTAAAAGGCCCTCTAAAAGCCGGCGCAATTTACACCATTGCACCCTATTTATTTCCTCATATTATCCCGTCTTTACATGCATTAACGGACGGTATGCCACTAATGATTGAAGAGAATCTCACCGAGAACCTCAGGCCAAAATTACGTAATGGTGAGCTTGATGCCATTATCGTCGCGCTGCCATTCAAAGAGCCTGACGTTGTTACTCAATCGATTTATGAGGAAGAGTTTGTTGTACTTATGCCCAAAAGCCACCCTTGGACAAAGTTGCACCATATTCATACAGATCAATTGAGCACAGATAATTTATTGGTCTTAGGTAAAGGCCACTGTTTTAGTGATCAGGTAATGGAAGCGTGTCCCATTTTAAACGAAGATGAATACGGCTCTGCACGCACAATCGTCAATGGCAGTTCATTGGAAACGATTCGCTATATGGTGGCTTCCGGTTTGGGTGTGACTGTATTACCTAAATCAGCCGTCACTCATATTGACAACAGTTTGCTCGAAATCCGCCCTTTTGCCTCTCCCGTTCCCAAACGAACGGTTGCACTGGCATGGCGTGTCAGTTTCCCTAGACCAAAAGCCATTGAAGCATTAAGTCAATCCATTAAAGATGCGTGTCAAAAACTGTCTTTATAATATCGATCTCTAGAACAACGACTGTCAGTAGGATGCATTTATGTCAAGTTTAGAAACCATTCCCGTCACCGAATTAAAAGGCGTAGGAAGTGCCGTGGCGGAAAAGTTATCTAAGCTACATATCCACAGCCTACAAGATTTGATTTTCCATTTACCAATACGCTATCAAGACAGAACGAAGCTGGTTCCAATTGGGCGCCTTCATCTTGGAGACGAAGTCGTGATCGAAGGTGAGGTCACACAATGCGATGTTGCCATGGGTAAGCGGCGAAGCCTTTTATGTCGTGTTAAAGATCAGACTGGCAGCATCATGCTGCGCTTCTTCCATTTTACCGCAGCACAAAAAAAACAGTTTGAGTCAGGAAAGTCCATTCGTTGCTTCGGCGAAGTAAAGCGGGGAAGCACAGGATTCGAAATGTTCCACCCTGAATACACATTAAGCAATGAATTCGAGCCACACACCGATAAAACGCAATTGACGCCGATTTATCCTTTAACAGAAGGGTTAACTCAACTCAAAATTCGTGCTTTCTGTGAGCAGGCTCTTGAGCGCTTAACGCCTTATAATTTAACCGAATGGCTACCTGAAGCAATACGCGTTCAGTTTCAGCTCCCACCGCTCATTGATTCTGTCCGTTATCTACACCAACCACCGACCGATGCAGATACCGCATTACTAGCATCAGGTAAGCATCCAGCTCAGCTCAGACTGTCTTTTGAAGAATTACTTGCTCATCAACTCAGCTTGGTGAATAAAAAACAGCAGGCAAAATTAGAGCGATCGTCTGTAATTTCAGAAAGAGGTGATGTCTTTGATCGGCTCATTGCCAGTCTTCCGTTCGATCCAACCAATGCTCAACAACGTGTATTTCAAGAAATTATGCACGATTTAGCATCCGGCCATCCTATGTTGAGATTGGTTCAAGGGGACGTTGGATCAGGAAAAACGCTCGTTGCAGCAATGGCCGCCTCCACCTTTATTCAAAAAGGGTTACAGATTGCCATCATGGCACCCACAGAGATACTCGCAGAGCAGCACTTTATCAATTTTAAGCAATGGTTCGAACCTTTGGGCATTTCAGTCGCCTGGTTAGTCGGCAAGCTCAAAGGTAAAGCAAGAGCAACTCAATTAGAAAGCATTGCAAACGGTGACGCATTAGTCGTGGTTGGCACTCACGCATTGTTCCAAGAAAGCGTTCACTTTCACAACCTATCTCTCGCTATTATTGATGAACAACATCGATTTGGGGTACACCAGCGGATGGCTTTACGAGAAAAAGGCATGGATGGATTGCTACAACCTCATCAATTGATTATGACTGCCACCCCCATCCCTAGAACCTTAGCCATGTCTGCTTATGCGGATTTAGACTGTTCAATCATTGATGAATTACCTCCAGGTAGAACACCGGTAACGACGATTGTTGTGTCTGATCAAAGACGTAATGAAGTGATTGACAGAGTGAAAGCCTCTTGTAAGGAAGGAAAACAAGCGTATTGGGTATGCACACTGGTGGAAGAATCAGAGGCCCTACAATGTCAGGCAGCAGAAGACACCGCAATCATGCTGTCAGAGCAGTTAGAAGACGTATCAATCGGTTTGGTTCATGGTCGCTTAAAGCCACAAGAAAAAGCCGATATTATGACCAAATTCAAACAAGGGAACATTCAATTATTGGTTGCCACAACCGTCATTGAAGTCGGTGTTGATGTGCCGAATGCCAGCCTAATGGTCATTGAAAACCCTGAAAGGTTGGGACTAGCGCAATTGCATCAACTAAGAGGCCGAGTAGGCCGAGGCCAAGCAGCGAGCCATTGTGTACTGCTTTATAAAACACCTTTAAGCCAGCATGGAAAAGAACGTTTGTCCATTATGAGAGAAACATCCGATGGGTTTAAAATTGCAGAAAAAGATTTAGAAATACGTGGGCCAGGAGAACTGTTAGGATCACGCCAAACAGGACTGATGGAGTTCAAAGTAGCAGATTTACAACGAGACAAGGCAATATTAGAGCAAGTACAAAGTGCTGCTTTGTTAATGCATCAATCGCATCATGATCATATTGTCCATTTATTGTCTCGTTGGTTACCTGTTCAACAAGATTACTTACGTGTATAAGCAAAACACATTAACGAATATTAACGACCGTTGTGTTTTTTACTTCTTCCATTGCAACGTACGTTCTTGATTCCCTGACATGGGGTAAGGTCAACAGTGTTTCACCTAATAATAGTCGATACGCATCAACATCAGGAACACGTGCTTTCAGCAAATATTCAAAATCACCTGCGATCAAGTGGCACTCTAATACCTCAGGGATTTTGGTCACTGCATCTTTAAACTCATGAAACCCTTCTGGTGATGTTGTTTTTAAGCGAATTTCGACAAATACAAGCAATCCAGCGTCTACTTTGCGCGGGTTTACTAAGGCACAATATCCCGTAATGTAATCATTTCGTTCTAATCTACGAACACGTTCTAGACAAGGCGTTGCACTCAAACCAACACGACTGGCTAATTCCACATTAGACAATCTGCCATTGATTTGTAATTCTCGAAGAATTTTTTTATCGAGCCGATCAAGAGGCTTTGACGAGTTATCCATCGTTAATGGATCTCCTTACAACAAATAAGGTTAAACTGACTCTAAGTATAGGGAGAGAATGTGCAATGGAAAAGCCTCCACTATTCAATACTCACTATTTAGAATTAATATCGTTCATTTAGTTGGTGTCTATGCACCAAAATAGAACTACTCTTATGAGGAATGTACTAAAGAAGTTGCACTTAAATACACTTGTGATCTATCAAAACACAATTTTTTCATTATATCTCAGCACACTGTACACCATTTCAAAATAAATGAAGGCATAGTTTTTTTTAAAGAATACTTTTTAAGTGATTGTATTTATAAATCAATTGGTCACATTTTGCTCTATTTTTATTTTTAATCACAGAAATGCTTACCTAAAATCATATTTTTCCTTGACTACCACGGCTGACCAGCCATTCTATATAGTATATCAGTGGACTTCACAGAATACTCCGCTGAGAAAACACAACAAAAAGAATAACAAAATGCTGGCACAAACTTTGCCTTATAGATTTTGAAAAAATATAAAATAATGTAAATGTTAGCAATTATAAATGGCTTGGGAGTCTCAAATAATGAAATCGAATGTAAGTAAGTTACTTTCTACAGCTGCAATTGCAGTTACTGTTAGTGCTGGTGCAACCGCTGGTACGCTAGATGATGTTAAAGCAAAAGGCTTTATTCAATGTGGCGTAAGTCAGGGCGTTCCAGGTTTCTCTAATGCAGATGACAAAGGTAACTGGACAGGTATCGACGTTGATTCATGCCGTGCAGCCGCTGCAGCCGTTTTTGGTGATGCAACAAAAGTAAAATTCACTCCACTTTCCGCAAAAGAACGTTTCACAGCCCTACAATCTGGTGAAATTGACATCCTTTCTCGTAACACAACTTGGACTTATACTCGAGACTCTTCTTTGGGTCTAGATTTCACTACTGTGAACTTCTACGACGGTCAAGGCTTTATGGCTCGTAAAGATCTAGGTGTTGAATCCGCAACAGACCTAGACGGTGCAACAGTTTGTACTGAGCAAGGTACAACAACTGAATTAAACATGGCTGATTTCTTCCGTAAGAATGGCTTGTCATACGTTCCTGTAATCGTACAGAAAGCAGACGAAGCACTCGCTGCTTATGCATCTGGCCGTTGTGATGTGTTCACAACAGACAAATCAGGTCTTGCTGCACATCGTTCAAAACTCACAGATCCAGATGCACACATAATCCTTCCAGAAACAATTTCTAAAGAGCCTCTTGGCCCTGTTGTTCGCCACGGTGACAACCAGTGGAAAGACGTTGTTACTTGGTCTATTTTCGTTCAAATTAACGCAGAAGAAATGGGCATCTCATCTAAAAATGTTGCTCAAATCAAGTCAAACACCAAAGATCCAGGCATCCGTCGTCTTTTAGGTGCTGAAGGTAATATGGGTGAGCAACTAGGTCTAAGCGCAAGCTGGGCTTACGATGTTATTGCTCAAGTTGGTAACTACGGTGAAAGCTTCGAAAACAACGTAGGTCCTAACACGCCTGTTGGACTACCACGTGGTATTAACAGCCTATGGACTGAAGGCGGTGTATTGTACGCGCCACCAGTTCGTTAATATCTCATATGTTAACCATGGTATCGCACAGCTGCACCTTTGCAGCTGTGCATCTCCCTCCTTTCCACATCTGACGAGCAATTCTTTTGCCTGAACCGAGATGAGCGATAAAACTTCGACTAGTAATGAAAGCTTCTTGAATGATGCTGGCAATCGCGCCCTAATCTTTCAAATAGCACTTTTAGTTTTGGTTGTTTTTATAGGTTATTACCTATTCAGCAATCTTCAAGCTAACTTGGCGAACCGAGGAATATCTACAGGTTTTACTTTCTTAAATGAACCTGCAGGCTTCCCAGTTCTTATTCACTTAATTGAATACACAGAAGCAGACACTTATGGCCGCGCTTTTGTTGTAGCACTACTTAATACCTTTGTAATTTCGTTTATCGGTATTGTTTTAGCGACACTAATTGGTATTGTCATGGGTCTAGCAAGATTATCCAATAACTGGTTAGTCGCTAGATTAGCAACTGTATATATTGAAACCCTGCGAAACATTCCTCTATTACTGCAAATGTTCTTTTGGTATTTCGCTGTATTATCCACTTTGCCGTCACCGAGAAATAGTCTTCTGTTTGGCGACTTTATGCTTAACAAACGTGGCATATATTCTCCAAATCCCATTTTTCAAGATGGTTTTGGGATGGTGATCTTTGGCTTTATAGCTGCAATCGTTGCATCAATTTTCTTGATTGTATGGGCTAAAAAACGCCAAATAAGAACAGGACTATGGTTTCCTGCTTATTGGGCTTCTTTCGGTATTATTGTTGTAGGAACTTTGATTTTCTACTTTATCGCTGGATCTCCACTGGAATTCGACCTACCGCAAAAAAGCCGCTTCAATGTGACAGGTGGTATGGTTCTTCCTCCAGAATTTGTCGCTGTATTAATTGCCTTAGCAACATACACAGGCTCTTTCATTGCAGAGATCGTTCGTGCGGGCATTTTGTCTGTCAATTGGGGACAAACTGAAGCAGCACGCTCATTAGGCTTAGCAGATAGCCTGACACAACGTATGATTGTATTACCACAAGCATTGCGAGTGATCATTCCTCCATTAACTAGCCAATACCTGAACTTAGCGAAAAACTCTTCTTTAGGCGCTGCAATCGCATACCCTGAATTAGTTGCTGTAGTAATGGGAACAACTCTAAACCAAACAGGTCAAGCAATTGAAACCATTGGTTTATGTATGTTGGTATACGGTTCTTTGAGTTTATCCATTTCTCTCTTTATGAACTGGTATAACAAGAAAATGTCATTAACTGAACGATAAGAGGCGAATATGGCGATTATATTTAAACCTTCTCCAAGCTTGCCACCTCCAGTTAATTCAGTAGGTGCTGTGGCTTGGGTAAAACAGAATTTATTATCTTCTCCACTAAACGTTTTCTTGACCTTGTTTAGTGCATATATTCTGTATTTGTTATTACCACCAGTAATTCAATGGGGCCTCATCGATGCAACATGGACCGGCGAGACTAGCCAGGCTTGTAAAGCGGCTGGTGGTGCATGTTGGGCCTTCATAGGTGTTTATTTTGAACAATTTATGTATGGCCTATACCCACCTGAAGAAGTTTGGCGCATTAATGTAGCCGTACTCCTTTTGATTGTTATGGTGGCGGCTTTTGCCGTTAAATCAGTCAACAAGTTATTCCTTTCAATTGCTATTATTGCTGTTTACCCAGTCATTGCTTACATTTTGTTTGCTGGCGGTTCTTTTGGTCTAACTATTGTTGAAACATCTAATTGGGGGGGATTATTTTTAACCACCCTACTCGGTGTTGTTGGTATTGTGGCATCTTTTCCTTTGGGTGTGTTATTAGCCCTAGGCCGACGCTCAAACATGCCAATTGCTAAATCTGTGTGCGTTGTTTTTATTGAAACAATCCGTGCCGTTCCACTCATAACAATCATGTTTATGGCGTCAGTAATGATTCCATTGTTCTTACCTGAAGGCTTGAACTTTGATAAGTTAATGCGTGTAATCATCGGTATCACATTATTCTCAGCAGCTTACATGGCTGAGGTTATTCGTGGTGGCTTACAAGCCATTCCTAAAGGGCAATATGAAGCAGCTGATGCCATGGGTTTAACCTATTGGCAGTCTATGATCTTAGTTATTTTGCCTCAAGCACTTAAATTAGTGATTCCAGGTATCGTAAACACCTTTATCGGTTTGTTTAAAGACACAACTCTAGTTTATATCGTAGGTATGTTTGATTTGTTAGGGAGGATCCAAGCCGCTACTCACGATTCAAATTGGTTAGGAACAAGTGTAGAAGGCTATGCCTTTGCCGGTTTCGTTTATTGGGCTTTCTGTTTTGGCATGTCCCGATATTCTATGGCGATAGAGCGCAAATTAGAAACTGGACACAAGCGGAATTAGATTTTTTTTGAGGCCTATGAAAATGACAGAACATAATATGGCACTGGCTCAATTAGAGCAGGGCGAAAAAACAATCATCGAGTTTAATGATGTAAATAAATGGTACGGCGATTTTCACGTATTAAAAAACATTAACTTCAGCGTAAAATCAGGCGAACGTATTGTTGTTTGTGGTCCTTCTGGTTCAGGTAAGTCAACGATGACTCGTTGCATTAACCGTCTAGAAGAGCATCAGAAGGGCGATATTATTGTTGATGGTATAACCATGAACGATAACCTAAAAAACATTGAAGCCATTCGTAAAGATGTGGGCATGGTGTTCCAGCACTTTAACCTTTTCCCACATCTTACAATTTTGGAAAATCTCACTTTGGCTCCAATTTGGGTTCGAAAAACACCAAAGAAAGAAGCCGAAGAAATCGCGATGCATTATCTTGAACGCGTAAAAATAGCGAACCAAGCCGCTAAATTCCCAGGTCAGCTATCTGGTGGTCAGCAACAACGTGTTGCGATTGCTCGTGGTCTTTGCATGAAGCCACGCATTATGCTGTTCGATGAGCCAACATCTGCACTTGATCCTGAAATGATTAAGGAAGTATTGGATGTTATGGTTCAGCTTGCTGATGAAGGCATGACCATGATTTGTGTCACTCACGAAATGGGGTTCGCTAAAACAGTTGCTGATAGGGTCGTATTTATGGATGCAGGTGAAATCGTTGAAGCAAATAAACCAGAAGAATTCTTCAATAATCCTCAGCACGATCGTACTCAAAACTTCTTAAGTCAGATTTTAAATCACTAAATCTTGAGCTAATCCTCAGTTTTGAAAAAAAGCCCCTTTATTTGGGGCTTTTTTTGTGTTTTTTTGTTAAATTAAAACCATTCACACTCCATTTTAAAATGACTTATTATGCAAACACCCGTCTCCAGCAGTATCACAGCTCGAATTGTGCATTTGTGGGACAATGCAAGGACGTTACAGGTTATCTTCTCAGATACTAACATTCTTGATTTTTCTGCCCTGACTCGTATTACTAAACGTCGATTAGAACCCATTACCCATTTTAATAAACTGGGCGACACTCTGACTCGAACCTCCACAATGCTTACGTTTATTGATAAAGGTCTACTGCAAAAAGAAAATATCTCTTTGCGTTATAGCCCGCAGGCTGATTTGTCCGAAATGCCGACCAAAGAATTTGTAAAGCTGTTCTCAAATTTCCCACACTCTTTTGATGATTTTACGATCTTGCCGCATCAGATTCCTCAAATAAGCACAGACTACTTATTAGACGAGTCACGCCTCCAAGAAGCCTTAGGCCGCTTTCAATCTATTCGTTTAAAACAACGCTTAGAAGAAACCTTAGAACTCCCCCCGCTGCCCATCACATCCCAAAAAATCATTCAATTATGTAGCAAGAGAAATGTGGACACCGATGAATTATGTGACGTGATTAGTATAGATCCTAGCCTTACCGCACAAGTTATCAGTTGGGCATCATCACCTTATTATGGTGCACCTGGAAACATTGCATCCGTCGAAGATGCCATTATCAGAGTATTGGGGTTTGATATGGTCATGAACTTAGCTCTAGGACTGTCCATGAAGAGTGTCTTAACCCCCCCTAAAAATGGGCCTCGCCATTATCAAAATTTTTGGTTTAATTCTGCGTTTCGTGCCAGCCTTATGGAAACATTGGTTAAACGCATGCCAGCAGAAAAACGGCCTAGAATAGGTTATGCCTACCTCTCTGGGCTATTGCACAATTTTGGTCATTTGGCCATTGGGCACATTCTGCCTACTCACTTTTCAATTCTTTCACGTCACCTCGAAGGCAATGCACACGTGCCTACTGAATTAATTGAAATGCACTTATTACGTTTTACCAAAGAACAACTCGGCTCATGGCTTTTAAGGCATTGGGGGTTACCCGACGATATTTGCAATGCCATACGTTATGCAAAAGCACCCGACTTAGAAACAACAGAAACAACAGAAACAGTAATGCTGGCATATCTTTTACAATGCAGCCATCACCTTTGCCACCATCAAACCATCACTGCACATCTATCCAAGACCATTGGACTGTCAGAAGAAGAGTGCCTTTGTGCCTATCAAGAAGTACAATCGTCCTCTAACGAATTGCAGGAAATGGTTAGCCTACTACACAATTAAGAATGAGCTGACTGTTTTAACAAGTATCATATTGAACAATAAAGAGAATTCTTGGTGCTAAATTTCAATGCTACCCAACAATTTGATTACCATTGGCAACCATTATCTCAGGCACGTACGGACACAATACCAAGGTATTTAAAACGTTGGTTAAGCGAGCCTGGGTCATTAACCGCACTGTTAGAAAGCGTAGGGAAGCTCTCTGTAGAAGTCATACAGGACACATGGGGGAAACCCACTCAAAGAGAGCGCTGGACACTCGAATTACGCCCAAGAGAAGCCGTCAGAGTGAGAGAAGTCATCTTAAAAGTCGATGGCCTTGCCGTTATTTATGCACGAACCATCATTCCGGCAAAAGCACTTGTTGGACATTGGCGCTATTTAAGCAAGCTCAAGAAACAATCCCTCGGTGGGTATCTTTTTAAAAATAAGGCTCTCATACGAAGCCCTATTGAAATAGCCCTTCTCCCAAAAACGTTTTTTCATCATATCGACGACGATGTTTGGGCCAGACGATCCGTTTTTAAACAATACAATAGAAGGGTTCTGGTTAGTGAAGCCTTCTTACCATCCATCGCTCAATTACCGATAAAAAAGCAAACATCATGACTAAATTAGACGCCTATCTTCAGCTTACACGCTTTAATCGACCTATCGGCTCATTACTGCTTCTGTGGCCAACATTGTGGGGAATTTGGCTTGCAAGTAATGGCAGCCCAGAGTGGAAGGTTGTTATTATTTTTATACTAGGTGTTTTCTTTATGCGTTCCGCAGGGTGTGTCATTAACGACTACGCTGACAGACATATAGACGGATCCGTTGAACGCACTAAAAACCGTCCCATTCCTTCTGGATTGGTTACTGAAAAAGAAGCGCTATTGCTGTTTGCTGTTCTCTGTTTAGCCAGCTTTTTATTGGTTTTAATGACGGACACTCAAACCGTTTTACTGTCTTTTATTGGCCTTGGATTAGCCGCCCTCTACCCCTTTATGAAGCGTTACACATACCTCCCTCAACTGTTTCTTGGATTGGCATTTTCTTGGGCTATTCCAATGGCTTACAGTGCTCAAGGAGGGTCGTTAGGTGATCCAACTTTATGGATGGTTTTTGTAGCAAACGCTTTTTGGACCATTGCTTATGACACCTATTATGCAATGGTTGATCGAGATGATGATTTAAAAATAGGCATCAAATCAACCGCCATTCTATTTGCACAGAATGATTTATTTATTATTTCGTTGCTACAAGGGTTAGCGCTTTCTCTATTGATATGGGTTGGGGTGTTAGAGTCTCTAAATTGGCCGTACTTTGTTAGCCTTGCTGTCGCAGCCCTACTCTTTTCTCTGCAACTAAAGCAAACATGGACACGAGAAAGAAACGCCTGCTTCAAAGCTTTTCTAGATAATAATCGCATTGGGTACTGTGTGTTTATCGGTATTGTCTTAAACTATATTGTATGAACTAAGATACAAATTATGACAGTTTCATCTAATTGTCATATTTGAGCGTTCTAATAGAGCGATTATCATTTGGGAGTAGATTCCGTGGCTGGCAAAACCGTACTAATTATTGATGATGAATCATCGATTCGTGAAATGATTGCTATTGCATTAGAAATGGCTGGATATGATTATTTTGAAGCGGAAAATAGTCAACAAGCTTATGAAATCATTATTGATCATAGACCAGATCTCATTTTATGTGACTGGATGATGCCTGGCGGCAGTGGCATTGAATTAACTCGTAGGCTCAAACGAGACTCTCTAACTTCTGAAATCCCAGTTATTATGCTCACAGCAAAAAGCGAAGAAGACAATAAAATACAAGGATTAGAGATAGGTGCTGACGATTATATAACCAAACCTTTCTCACCACGTGAACTGGTGGCACGTTTAAAAGCCGTATTACGACGGGCCAACCCTCAAGGCATCGATGAACCCATTGAAGTCGATGGTTTGCTCTTAGATCCAATAAGTCAACGTGTTACCATTGGTTCGACTCCTCTAGAAATGGGTCCAACGGAATACCGTTTACTTAAATTTATGATCACTCACCAAGAAAGAGCGTACTCCAGAGCTCAGCTTTTGGATCAAGTTTGGGGAGGCAATGTGTACGTTGAAGAGCGTACTGTTGATGTACATATTCGACGCCTGCGTAAAGCCATTGGTGAAAGCCACGACTACTTAATTCAAACAGTACGCGGTACAGGGTATCGATTTTCAAGTAAACGAACAGTTCAATAAATTATGAAGAAAGTTTGGCAGCACGCTTTTATACGTTGGTCTTTAGGGCTTCTTGTCAGTTTAACTATCGGCTTTTTAACAGGCAGAGTGTTCTTATGTCTGTTTCTATTTGTTCTAATTGTCCTTTGCTCCAACCTGCACCAACTTTATCAGTTTCACAGTTGGATTCGTCGCTCTGGCAAGTCCTTACCGCCAGAAGCTTCTGGTATTTGGGGTGATGTATTTGATGCTGTTCATCGTTTGCAAAAAAAGCAACGGAAATCAAAGAAGCGTATGCGGCGCGCCCTATCTCGTATAGAAAACTCCACTTCGGCTCTCAAAGAAGGCGTCATCATGGCGGATAATTTGGGAAATTTAGAATGGTGGAATGAATCTGCAGGTCAATTTTTAGGCCTAATGAAGCCTGTAGATAGGGGGCAGCCAATTACCAATATTGTGCGTAGCCCTGAATTTTTTCGCTATTTTACTCAAAAACGCTTCTCAGACCCTTTGATTATTAAATCACCAAAATCAAAAGGCATGTACTTAGAAATTCAAACCACATTGTACGATAAAAACGATCACCTTATTTTTATTCGAGACATTACTAACCTACACTTATTAGAAGAAATGCGTAAAGACTTTGTCGCTAATGCGTCTCATGAGCTTAAAACGCCATTAACCGTGATTAAAGGATATTTAGAGACCCTAGACATGTTTAAAGACACCCTTCCTAAAAGCATGCAGAAAGGCGTCGTCAATATGACAGAACAATCGGATCGCATGGAGCAGCTCATTGAAGATCTTCTGCTGTTATCCAGATTGGAAAGTAATGACAAAAGAGAAACCGACCAATGGCATGATGTGCATGAGCTTATCAGAGCCATCGTTAATTCGGTTCAAGTAATAGGAAAAGATCACACTCTACAGATCGACATGCAATCTGATTCGAAATTATACGGCTCTTACAAGGAACTCTACAGTGCGTTTTCAAACCTAGTCGTAAACGCTATCAAATATTCTCCGAATGGCGGCAACATCATCATTACATGGAAGGCGAATTCAAAAGAAGGCGTGTTCTCTGTGCAAGACGAAGGACTAGGTATTGAAGCTAGGCACATATCTCGTTTAACGGAACGTTTTTTCCGAGTGGATAAAGGGAGAGGATCTAATACCGGAGGAACCGGCTTAGGATTAGCGATAGTAAAACACGTACTTTTACATCATGATGCAAAACTGGATATTACCAGTCAAGTGGGTAACGGAAGTACTTTTTCTTGTCACTTTGCTACTGCTCGTATACAACAGCCGCTGATACATTCTACTTAACGAAGCGGCTGTGGTTATACGCAGCACTATAAACTCTTAAACAATGCCTCTATGAATTTTTCTTTGACTTCATCTTGGTCAATCAATCCAAGCGTTACCGTTAAAAACGGTGAGTCATGTTTTTTCTCAGTTGTCGCAACACCTTGTACGTAATAATTCAACCTATTCACCGTGCCAGAAAACTCCAAATCCAATACCGCTTGCCCTAAAACGGCCGGTATAATGTCGTCACTTTTTATGAGGATGGTTGCTTCCGTTTTTGAGAATTGAATCACCATACAGCGAAATTGCTTCCCTTCAAAACGTGACACCGTCGGAATTTTCACGTCTTTCACTGTTGCACTTTTTGCTTTTACCGCTGGTTTAGCAACCGCAGGCTTTGAGGCCGCAACATGATTGGCTTTTGCTCCCGCACCTAACAGAACATCTAAGGAACCAGAAGTATGGCTTGTCATTCCTCCACCGCCTTTTTTAGAGGTGGCCGCACCGCCTGTCATCGCCGATAACGCGTCTGTTGCCGCTGGGTTTCGACTCGCTTGAGAGGTTAAGCCTGCAACTAAATTATGCTTTTTCGCAGCCGCCATCACTTTGTTTATTAGTTGCTCACTGGAAAACGGTTTTCCTAAATAATCGGTAACACCCGATTTTACCGCCTCAACAATGTGGTCTTTATCCCCTCGACTGGTGATCATTATAAAAGGGACGTCCGTTTTTTTATAATTATCCTGCTCTCTACACCACTGTAGCAATTCCACACCGGTCATTTCGGGCATTTCCCAATCACACAGCACCATATCAAAGGTTGCTTTTGACAGCATTTGCTGTGCTTTACGGCCATTCACCGCTTCTTCAAGTTGCGCAGAAGGAAACTGTTTACGCAATGTTCGACGGATCAGGTCTCTCGTAAATGTTGCATCATCTACGACTAATATTTTAATGGCCATTTTATTCTCTTACTCCAAAATTCGAATTGCCTTTAACGGCACTCTCCAATTTAAACGTTCCAACCCAAAGACGGCTTGCCGCCACAACGGCTAATGGCATAACAAATAGATTGACCAACGGGATCATCAATAACGCCATTACGATAAAACCAAATGACCAACATAAAATGGGTTTCTGCCGCAAACTTAAACGCATATTTCGAAAGTTTATTTTATTGTTATCAAACGAGTAGTCTAAATACTGAACAGAAAACATCCATGCAGAAAAGAGCAGCCATAAGACAGGAGCTGCAATATTAACGATAGGGATAAACGACACGATAAAGAGTAAAATAACTCGAGGTAAAAAGTAGGTTAATTTTTGTAATTCTCTCAACACACTGTGGCCGACAAGAGACAAAATCACAGCAAGAGAAACCGTTTCTTGTACCACTTCCCCCGTTAATTTCTCTTCTACTCTTTCCGCTAAAACTCCCATAAAAGGAGCCGCTAATATATTGACACCGATAGAAAAGCTGTAAAAAATCAAGAAAAAACTCATTAGCCCAAATAACACATAAAACAGCCAATCTAAAAAACCCAACCATGCAGGAAGCCAAGACATCATACTGTCTGTCATGTCTGTAAAAAAGCTTAAAGCAAACGTATACAAAACCGCCATAAGCGCAAAATTTGCCAAAAGTGGCGCTAAGACAAACAAGCGTAAGCTAGGGGAAAATAGCAATGGAAGCGCTTGAAAGAAAGCGCTGACCGCTTTAAAAGGATGTAAAATCACATTAAATACCGTTAAAAATTGACCGCGTTAACAATACCACGACTGCCTTATAACAACCAGTTTTCAGCTTTAGACTTACTGAATCAAATCAATAGCTTTGCCTATTCATTACGCACCTTTTTGGAGACCAATGATTAACTAAAAAATACCCTCCTCTCACAGGGTTCTTCCATAAACTCTATCAAGTCATACAGAATTTCGATTGTGTCTCTGTTTTATTTAATTGAATATCGAAAATACGGGATTGAGAGCCACACATTATTCGGCTTCCTGAAGCATTATAAAAATAGTCCATATTCATTACAAAAGGGATCAATAGCATCATGAAAAAAACACTTCTAGCCACCGCATTAATCACAGCGTCATTAGGTGCAATGCAAGTTCAAGCCGCAGACGTTCCTGCTGGCGTAACACTGGCTGACAAGCAAGAGCTTGTTCGTGGTGGCGGTGCCGAGCCTGCAACCCTAGACCCACAAAAAATCGAAGGAACTCCAGGCTCTCATAGGGCCCGAGAGTTATTTGAAGGATTGTATAGCTTAAATGGCGATGGTGATTTAATTCCTGGCGTTGCAAAAAGCTATACGGTCAATGCCGATAACACGGTTTATACTTTCAACCTTCGTCATGATGCGAAATGGTCCAACGGTGATCCAGTAACAGCGCACGATTTTGTTTACGGCTTCACTCGCGCCGTTGACCCAGCAACAGCATCGCCTTATGCATGGTTTATTGAAATCCCTTCCATTGCTAACGCATCCGACATTATCAATGGCAAAACGGCACCCTCAGAACTCGGTGTAAAAGCCATTGATGACTTCACATTTGAAGTGACTTTAGAACGCCCAGTACCGTATTTCGTAAAAATGACCGCTCACCAAACCATGTTCCCAGCACCAAAAGCCGTCATTGAAAAATTCGGTTCAGATTGGATCAAACCGGGCAATATGATTTCTAACGGCGCTTACAAAATGGACGAGTGGGTCGTCAACGAAAAAATGGTGTTCACTCGTAACGAAAACTACTGGAACAACGATAAAACCGTTATCAATCAAGTGACGTTTTTACCGATTGAATCGCCACCGGTTGAGTTGACTCGCTTTCAAGCAGGCGAAATGGACGTCAGTTACGAATTACCAAACGACCACTTTAAACAATTGAAACGTGACATTCCTGATGAAGTGATCATCACGCCTAAATTAGGTACGTATTACTATCAATTCAATACAACTAAAGCACCGTATAATGATCCCCGTGTACGTAAAGCACTGTCTTATGCGATTGACCGTAACATCATCACTAAATTTGTAACGGGGACAGGTGAGTTACCTGCGTACTCCTTCACACCAGAAATTGTAAATGGGTTTGATCCAGCAACACCTGAATACTCGACATGGACACAAAAAGATCGTAACGAAAAAGCCAAAGCCTTATTAGCTGAAGCAGGTTATGACAGCAGTAATCCTCTTGAATTTAACCTTCTATACAATACCAATGAAGATCATAAAAAGATTGCCATCGCCGTGTCTTCAATGTGGAAAAAAACCCTAGGTGTGAAGGTTACGCTAGAAAACCAAGAGTGGAAAACCTACCTAGAAACCAAAAAAGCCCAAAACTTTGATGTCGCTCGTGCCGGTTGGATTGGTGATTACAACGAAGCCTCCACCATGCTGGATTTGCTCACCACCACTCACGGTAATAACGACGGTAAATACAGCAACGCAACCTACGACAAGTTGCTCTCCGAAGCAAAAACCATGAAGGATCCATCTGTTAACTATAACAAGGCCGAAGGTGTTGCCATTGATCAAGACATGGCCGTTGCACCTATCTATCAATACACAATCAAGCGTTTGGTTAAATCATACGTTGGTGGCTACCAACCAAACCCTGAAGACAGCATTTACACACGCGATATGTACATCATTGCTCACTAATGTGTACGTTTTTGTGAAGCCCAGTACGGAGTGCTGGGCTTGTTTTTGTCGTATTTGATCTTGTTGTAATGACACACTACTAGGAACCCCTTGAGTCTTGCTCATGGCTGCCTAGTCAGGTAATAATTTTATGTTAACTTTCATTCTAAAACGCGTTTTGGAAGCCATTCCAACCTTACTTGTTTTAATCACCGTTTCTTTCTTTTTAATGCACTCAGCTCCGGGAAGCCCTTTCTCTAGCGAGCGAAGTTTGCCTCCAGAAGTATTAGCTAACATCAATGCGAAGTACCACTTGGATGAACCCGTTTTAACCCAATACTTTTATTATCTTGGTGGGTTACTACAAGGCGATTTAGGCCCTTCTTTTCGATATAAAGATTTTTCGATCAACGAATTGGTCGCTCAAAGTTTGCCTGTTTCCGCTGAAATTGGTATTTGGTCATTTGCAGTCGCTATTTTTATTGGCGTCAGTTGCGGCGTTTTTGCCGCTCTAAGACAAAATTCATGGCTAGATTACGCCGTTATGTCGTTCGCTAACTTAGGGATTGTGTTGCCAAACTTTGTTCTCGCGCCTTTGTGTATCTTATTTTTCTCAATTTATCTTCAATGGCTACCAGCAGGAGGCTGGAACGGCGGGGCATGGCCTTATCTTGTGATGCCCGTCATTGCGATGTCCACCAGCTACATCGCGCAAATTGCCAGAATCACCCGAGGCAGCATGATTGAAACCATGCATTCAAACTTTATACGTACCGCTCGCGCCAAAGGGTTACCAAAACACAGAATCATTTTACAGCATGCGATGAGGCCCGCCATGTTGCCCGTTGTATCGTACTTAGGCCCAGCCTTTGTCGGCATCATTACCGGCTCAGTCATCGTCGATGTCTATTTTGGAACGGGGGGCATTGGGCAGCATTTTATCAATGGCGCTTTAAACCGCGATTATTCAATGGTAATGGGCGTGACCATTTTAATTGGTACATTAACCATTACGTTTAACGCCGTTGTGGACATTTTGTACGCGATCATTGATCCCAAAATTCGTTATTAAAGGTTTTTACAATGCTAACTACTGATAAAAATAAAGCGGTTGAAACGTTTGCCGAACGCATCGTGGAAATCGAAGGTCGCAGCTTGTGGCAAGACGCTCGTCAACGTTTCTTATCCAACAGAGCAGCCGTTATCAGCTTAATTATATTGGGCTGCATCGCTGCATTTTCTCTTTTAGGTCCATTGTTTAGTCAATGGCATTATGAAGACATTGATTGGGAAGCCCTTTCCGACATCTCTGTTTTAGGACGCCCAGCCATTGAGTCGGGGCACTACTTTGGGACAGACACACTAGGGCGCGATATTTTCGTACGGACAATGCAAGGGGGTCAAATCTCATTATTAGTTGGCATCCTTGGCAGTGCGGTCGCCATCGTAATCGGTACGCTCTATGGGGCGACCTCGGGGTATCTTGGCGGTCGTGTTGACAGTGTCATGATGCGCTTTTTAGAAATACTCAATTCTTTCCCATTTATGTTTTTCGTGATTATTTTGATGACAATTTTTGGTCGACACATCTTTTTAATCTTTGTTGCCATAGGAGCCATTTCTTGGTTAGACATGGCCCGTATTGTTCGCGGACAAACACTAAGTCTAAAAAATAAAGAATACATTGAAGCGGCCCATGCCTGTGGCGTTTCCACTTTCCATATTATTTTACGCCACATTATCCCGAATTTATTAGGCATTGTGGTGGTGTACGCAACACTGTTAGTGCCTAACATGATATTGCTTGAATCCTTTATCAGCTTCCTAGGATTAGGGGTACAAGAACCCATGACCAGCTGGGGCGTGTTGATTTCAGAAGGCGCAAGCACGATGGAATTGGCAGTATGGCAGCTTGCATGGCCACTGACGTTCCTAGTATTAACTCTCTTTTGTTTTAACTTTCTTGGCGACGGTTTACGCGACGCTCTTGACCCTAAAGATCGCTAGGAGATGTTTATGTCCACGATAAATCAAACCCCTTTATTAGATGTAAAAGACCTACGCGTGAACTTTCGTACTCCTGATGGTTTTGTTACGGCAGTAAACGACCTCAACTTCACTTTATCTCAAGGAGAAACGTTAGGTATTGTCGGGGAATCAGGGTCAGGAAAAAGCCAAACCGCCTTCGCCTTAATGGGCTTGCTGGCAAAGAACGGGGTTATTGAAGGCAGTGCAAGCTTCGAAGGCCAGAATATTCTCACCTACACAGAAGATGAACTGAACCGCGTTCGATCTGAAAAAATCTCCATGATTTTTCAAGATCCGATGACGTCGTTGAACCCATACATGAAAGTCGGCAAGCAATTAATGGAAGTGCTCACACTTCATAAGGGCATGTCAAAGCACGATGCCTTTGAAGCATCGGTCAAAATGCTGGATGCAGTCAAAATGCCCGAAGCACGCAAGCGCATGAATATGTACCCTCATGAGTTTTCGGGAGGCATGCGCCAACGTGTCATGATTGCTATGTCATTACTTTGTCAGCCTAAACTCTTGATAGCAGACGAACCAACCACCGCACTGGATGTTACGGTACAAGCGCAAATATTAACCTTATTAAACGAATTAAAAAGCGACTTTAATACCTCCATTATCATGATTACTCACGACCTTGGGGTTGTTGCCGGATTGTGCGATAAAGTCTTGGTGATGTATGCAGGCCGCACCATGGAATACGGCTCTACTGACGACGTATTCTACCGTCCAACTCATCCTTATACTCAAGGATTGTTAAGTGCCATTCCTCGCTTAGATGGCATGGAGGGTGAATTGACAACCATTCCTGGTAACCCACCCAATTTATTGCACTTACCGACAGGTTGTCCTTTCCAAGAGCGTTGCGCACATGCATCAGATCGCTGCTTTGTCGACGCGCCCACATTGACTACACACGATAACAACAGTCAACGCGCATGCCACAAACCAGTGAAGGAGTTAGTAGCCTAATGAATAACGTAATTATGGAAGTGAATGACTTGAAGGTTCATTTCAATATTAAAAATGAAAATGCATGGCCATGGGAAAAAGGGCGACCACTCAAAGCCGTTGATGGCATCAGCTTAAAAATTTATGAAGGTGAAACCCTTGGTGTGGTCGGGGAATCAGGTTGTGGCAAGTCCACTTTTGCTAGAGCCTTACTTAGATTGCTGCCTATCACAGAAGGTAATGTAGTGTGGCTAGGGCAAGATCTTGTCTCGCTAGATAAACAACAAATGCGCGATAAACGACAAGAACTGCAAATGATCTTTCAAGATCCCCTTGCGTCTTTAAATCCGAGAATGACGGTCGGTAATATCATTGCGGAGCCATTACGTACTTTTAAGCCTGAGCTTTGCGAGGGTCAAGTAAAAGAAAAAGTTCGACGTATTATGGATCGCGTCGGTTTGCTACCCAATGTAATTAACCGCTACCCTCATGAGTTTTCAGGTGGTCAATGTCAACGTATTGGCATCGCTCGAGCACTTATTTTAGAACCTAAGTTGGTCGTTTGTGATGAACCCGTTTCGGCATTGGATGTGTCTATTCAAGCTCAGGTTGTTAATTTATTGAAAGAGCTGCAACAAGAAATGGGATTGGCATTGGTGTTTATCGCCCACGATTTAAGTGTGGTAAAGCACATATCTGATCGCGTACTTGTTATGTATTTGGGAAATGCTGTCGAATTAGCAGACAAGCATTCTCTTTATGATTCGCCTCAACACCCTTACACCAAGGCCTTATTGTCTGCCGTTCCTGTGCCCGACCCTGAAATTGAAAGAAACAAAACCATTCAACTGTTAGCGGGAGACCTTCCATCTCCAATCAGCCCGCCATCAGGATGTGTTTTTAGAACTCGCTGTCCACACGCAAATGAACGCTGTGTCGTGACCCGTCCTCAGTTACAGCCTATCACTTCGTCGCATCAGGCTTCCTGCTTACGTTTGGGGGAACTCATCGACGGATAAACCGAATACACAACTGACTCTTAGCGTTGTAAAGAGAACCCTCCCTTTAACGCCACCGATTGCTGTGGCGTTTTTTTACTGCATATAGGCAAGCTTGTTTGTAACCACACGTTGTTATTGTTAGTCTTCAATATCGATTATTTATCTAACATCGTCTTCAGTTCAAGCATTTATTCTTTGAACGTTATGTTTACTGCATAAAAGGAATTTATAAATCTCATGGCCCACTTCAATACAAAAGCCAAGACCCAAAACTGGTTACTGAGCATTTTTTCCATTTTTGGTGTTTTTATTCTGTTGGTCGTTGTTCTTACGATTAACACCAGCAGTGCTATCCAGAAAAGCCGCTACAAAGATACTTTTGATCAAACGTTGTGGAAAACACTGCAATTACAAATCCAATATCACCGTTTCATAAATTTTGTCTCTCAGATAACTCCTGAAGACCTTCCTCTCAACGGTGCATTACAAACAGAATACGCTTATTTAGTGAATCATGTTGATATTTTAAGGTACAGCGACATACACAAGATTATTAATTTTTTTGATGAAAGTAACCCAGTAAAATTGATCTACTTTATTCATGGAGAAGTAAATCTTCTCTCTACTGATGTTGATTCTATTGAACAAAATAATTCACTGAACACTCAAATATTGCTGCGCAATCTGCACAATGTTGAATTAAAAATAAAAGAATTAGTCAGAGTTACCAACAAAAGCCTAAATTACTACGTGTCCATTCAACAACAAGAATTAGACAGAGACGTAGATAAAATCACTTGGCTTGTTTGGTTTCTTTTTGCATGCTTGTGCTTTTTTATCGTACTAACATCTATATTTCTCTATAAAAATAGTAACAATGTAAAAAATATAACAAAGCTCTCTTCAGAATTAGAGTCCATCACAATGAACAGAATGCGGTTTCTTTCTGTGCTAAATCATGAATTAAGAACCCCCATAAACGGTATTTTAAGCATTGCCAGTATTTTGAATAAATCAAAAGTAAATGCTGAACAAGCAGACATGCTGCGATCCGTACATGATTCGGGCAATACCGCTTTAAATAACTTAAATGCGTTTTCAGATCTATCTCGATTAGAAGCAAACAAATTAGCCCTTAATTTCTCTTATGGGAATTTACATAAACAGTTAGAAGAAACCTGCCAAAGAGTAAGTAATAGCGGTCGCTACCCTCAGAACCATCTTTTCAGTTTTATCGATTTAAACCTTCCAAGCCACACCTACAGTGATTTTGGGCGCTTGAATCAAATTTTTTCCTCTTTATTAGAAAATGCTTTTCTTCATGCATCAACACACAACGTCAGTATTGTTATTAGAGAGTCCCCCTTAAAGACAGACCAATGGAGACCCGATTTTACGAAAAGCTTAGATGCATTAATGATTCAAGTGTCCGTACGAGCCGCAGGCATTACCTTAACCGAAGAACAACGCGACGCCATCACATCCAGCTTTTACTACTTAGAATCAGATGATTCCCGAAAATACATGTCAGGGCTTAATCTGTCCATTTGTTATCAACTCGCCAAAGTATTGGGTGGCCAATTGCAGTTTTCCACTCAACATGGGATGGGTGATGAGTTTTGGATGGACATTCCTATCTATTTTGATAAACGCATCAATAAAATTAAAGAAGAAGTGGCCATGACAAAAGCATTCACTCTACTGGAGGGTAAAAAAGTACTTATTATCGAAGAAGAACAACCCGCTCGAATTATTAGTATGCAAGTTAGTTCTCTAGGCATGATCCCTATTTTAGAAACCGATAGGCTAACTGGCCCACTTACCATGCAAGTGGACATCGTTATTATCAGTGATGACGCCTATTTAGATGAATTGTCTTTCCAACAAATTTTAGCATTGGCGAGTAATCAATGCCTGATACTCTCCTCGGAAAGGTGTAGCCAGAGTCAAACTAAAGACTTATCTAATGGATCGTTTTGCTTTCCTCTCACACAGTTGGAGTTAAGAAAGACGCTCGTGCATCATTTCCAAAAATAATATAATGAAGAATGACAAGCTGAATTAGAAAGCACCGATAGACCAATTAAAGTCGGTTGATTTAACAAAAATTTCAACAAACTGTCCAACGCCTAACTGATCTTCTTCATCAAAACGATCTTTTACAGGGCTGTCTAAGTCCAGTACGCCAATTAGGGCGCCCCCATCAAAAATAGGAAAAACAAGTTCTGAACGAGTATCACCATCGCAAGCGATGTGACCAGGAAATTGATGCACATCCGCGACTCGCTGAACCGTTTTTGTCGTTGCTGCGGCGCCACATACTCCTTTTGTCAGAGGAATACGGGGACACGCCACTTTGCCAACGTAAGGCCCTAACACCAGCTCTTGACCTCTAGAAAAGTAAAAACCCGCCCAATTTAAGTCTGGTACACTTTGCATAATAAAAGCGGACAGTTGCGCTGCGTTACAAATCAAATCACGCTCTCCATAAAGCAAACTTTCTAATTGAGCACTTAACTCTTTATAAAATACCGCTTTAGGAAGCGACTCATCAATATTGATATCGAACATCTACACACCATCCCGATTGAATTCAAATGATAAAAAGAAACCATAATAGTAAATAATAAAAAGTGAAATCAACATAAAAGAAACACATTAAAAAAGCCGTACCTTCATTAGAAGATACGGCTTAATCATACTAAGCTCGGTGTTAAAAATGTCCGTGCTTATTTTATCTCTTCATCCAAATCCGAGATAGGAGTATGGCGAACATCAACACCTTTAATCATATAAATTAAATGCTGACAGGTATGTCGTGAATAATCTCCGATGCGCTCTAAAGAGCGTAAAATCCAAATCACATTCAACACACGACTAATACTACGAGGGTCTTCCATCATATAAGTCACCAATGAACGCAGCGCCGTTTTATATTCCATATCAACGGTACGGTCTCTTTTCGCCACTTTTATCGCCGCCTCTAGATCCAATCGTGCGTAAGCATCCAGTGCATCATGAATCATAGAGGATACAATTTGACCAATACGATTGATTTCCACATAACCGCGCGGAGACTCACCTTCTTCAATCAAGGCAATCGTTAGAGATGCAATCTTTTTGGCTTCATCACCCATACGTTCTAATTCACCAACCGCTTTGTTGATAGACATAATTAAGCGAAGATCGGATGCGGCAGGCTGACGACGAGCAAGAATACGAGTACATTCTTGATCAATCAAACCATCCAGTTGATTCACCGTAGCATCTCTGTCCTTCACTTCTTCCGCCAAGCTGCTATCGCTTTCTAATAATGCTTGAATCGCATCACCTACTTGATTTTCTACAACACCGCCCATGGTTAGAAAGTGCTGACGCAACGCTTCTAGTTCAAGGTTAAACTGCTGAGAAATATGATCTGTTGTTAATTCTTTCATGTGCTTCGTCCTCTGCCCTAATCCTAACCGTAACGACCAGTAATATAGTCTTCTGTTTGTTTTTTCGCTGGGTTAGTGAACAAACTATTGGTATCACCAAATTCGATCAAATCCCCCATGTACATGAATGCAGTATAGTCTGACACGCGCGCTGCTTGCTGCATGTTGTGCGTTACGATAGCAATGGTGAAATCACTTTTCAGCTCATGGATCAGTTCTTCAATTTTTAATGTTGAAATCGGATCCAATGCGGACGCAGGCTCATCCAGCAATAACACTTCTGGTTTCACTGCAACAGTACGAGCAATAACCAAACGTTGCTGCTGACCCCCAGACATACCTAATGCACTCTCGTGAAGGCGATCTTTTACTTCATCCCACAATGCCGCTGAACGCAATGCCCACTCAACAGTTTCGTCGATAACACGTTTCTTATTGATACCCTGAATACGCAAGCCATAAGCCACATTTTCATAAATACTTTTCGGGAATGGGTTTGGCTTCTGGAATACCATACCAATACGACGACGCAGTTCAGCTACATCTGTACCTTTTTGATAAATGTTATTATCATGAAGGTTAATTTCGCCTGTGATACGGCAGCTATCAACCAAGTCATTCATACGATTAAAGCACCGAAGAAGCGTCGACTTACCACAACCCGATGGTCCGATAAATGCCGTTACTTTCTTCTCAGGGATAATCATATCTACCCCTTTCAATGCTTCTTTTTCGCCGTAATAAAGGTGCAAGTCCTTTACTGAAAGGCAAACGGTTTCGTCTTCGATGTTCAACGCTTGTTGACTGCGCTGCATCGCTGAAATATCAATTGAGTGTGTTTGTTCTTCGCTCATAATAATCTCTTCTTCTCCGCTTACATTTCTAGCGATTTGTATTTTTCACGTAGGTGGTTACGAATAGTCACTGCTGAGAAATTCAACAAGGCAATAACCATCACAAGTAATAACGCTGTTGCATACACTAATGGACGAGCCGCTTCTACGTTAGGGCTTTGGAAGCCAACGTCGTAAATGTGAAAACCTAAGTGCATGAATTTTTGGTCTAGGTGAATGAATGGGTAGTTACCATCAAGCGGTAACGTTGGCGCTAATTTCACGACACCGACCAACATAAGTGGTGCAACTTCACCCGCAGCACGCGCAACAGCAAGAATGACACCTGTCATAATCGCAGGGCTGGCCATTGGTAATACTACACGCCATAAAGTTTCGGCTTTAGTCGCACCCAATGCAAGGCTGCCTTCACGAACATTACGAGGGATACGAGATAGCCCCTCTTCTGTCGCCACAATAACCACAGGTACAGTCAAAAGTGCTAAGGTAATCGACGCCCACATTAAACCACCCGTACCAAAGGTAGGGGACGGCAAAGCTTCTGGGAAAAACGCTTGGTCAATACCAGAACCTAAGAAGTAGATAAAGAATCCTAGACCAAACACACCGTATACAATGGAAGGCACACCCGCTAAGTTATTTACCGCAATACGGATAACTCGAGTAAAGAAACCCTGTTTTGCGTATTCACGCAGGTACACAGCGGCTACAACACCAAATGGCGTTACCAAGACAGTCATTAACAAAACCATCATCACTGTACCGAAGATCGCAGGGAACACCCCCCCCTCCGTGTTCGCCTCACGAGGATCGCCGGTTAAGAAGTCCCACACTTTACCAAAGTAGAACCCCATTTTTTCCACAAAGCCCATCGCATTAGGACGGAAAGCGTGAACAATTTTAGACACCTGCATTTCATGAACCGTACCGTCCATCACTTGTACCGTGAAAGTATCACGGTTGATCTGCTGGTAAAGGTCAGCCAATTGTTGCTGAAGCCCTTTGTATTGCTCGTCGTAAATAGCACGCTCAGCGGCAAGATCGGCTTCGATCGCTGCGGTTAACGTATCATTCAATTCATAACGACGTTGCTCTAAACGAATACGCTCAAGAGCATGGTTGATTTTACCGATGTCGGTTTTCTCAATATCCTTGATCTCGTCATGAATTTTAGCAGCACGCTTTATGCTGTTTTCAAACGCTTCCCAAGTCGCTAAAGCAGATACAGTAGGTGTGATATCCTGAGTTTCAGATACAACCTGCCCCCCTTCTTTAACCGACCTAATGTAACCGTATAGGTTACCCCACTCATGTCGCTCTGCAGTAAACAGCATTTCAGGTGTTTGAGAATCGCTAATGTATTGGTCAATGACCCAACCAAAATCCGCACCGTAAACATCACGGTTACCCATTTTAAGTAGAGTCCGTTGTAGTAGCTTGTCACCTTCATCAGGAAGGTTAATACCCGCTTCGCGTAACTGAGAAGAGGTAACATCGACGCTTTCTACTCGCTCAGCGGTTATTGTATAGGCCTTCTCACCCGGTAATGCATAAGTCGATTGAACCACATCGGCTGGCCAAAAATGACCCAAACCGCGAATCGCAATCAAAAGAAGTAAACCGATTACCATGATGACTGAGATTGATACTGCTCCAGCGTTCAACCAAACCCATGGATCACCTGATTTAACCCATTCAGATACGGATTTTTTTTCCATTTTCATTTCAGTGCTCATTATAACGACCCGTATTTTTTGCGTAGGTGCTGACGCACAGTTTCAGCGATGGTGTTCACTATGAAAGTAAAAATAAACAACACAAACGCCGCCAAGAAAAGAATTCGATAGTGTGAGCTACCCACTTCAGACTCAGGCACTTCCACCGCCAAGTTAGCGGCCAAGGTACGCATACCTTCGAAGATGTTGAAGTCCATAATCGGTGTGTTACCTGTCGCCATTAAAACGATCATGGTTTCACCTACCGCGCGGCCCATACCAATCATCACCGCAGAGAAAATACCTGGGCTGGCCGTTGGCAATACAACACGAACCATGGTTTGCCAGTAAGTAGCACCCAAAGCTAACGAACCTTGCGTTAAGGTTTTTGGCACACTAAAGATGGCATCTTCGGTAATCGAGAAGATCGTCGGGATAACTGCAAAGCCCATGGCAAAACCAACCACCAAGGCATTACGCTGATCGAATGTGATACCTAGATCATTCGTAATCCAACCACGCACATTACCGTCAAACATATACAATTCGATTAGCGGGCTCATACTTAAGCAGAACAAAGCGAGCAATACAATCACAGGAACCAAAAGCAATGGCTGCCAGCCATCTGGAACCATCCAACGGATATTTTGAGGTAGACGTGACCAAAGGTAAGCAAATGCCACAATACCAACAGGTAAAATCAGCAAGATGCTAAATGTAGCCGCTAAGTTTTCTTCAAGGAAAGGCGCGAAGAATAGACCTGCTAGGAAACCCAGAATTACGGTCGGCAACGCTTCCATCAATTCGATAACTGGCTTCACTTTACGGCGCAATGCAGGCGCCATAAAATAAGCTGTGTAGATAGCACCACAAATAGCCAAAGGCACTGCCATTAACATCGCGTAGAACGCAGCCTTCAATGTACCAAATACCAATGGCATTAAGCTGTATTTCGGCTCGAAATCGTTATCCGATGCAGATGACTGCCAAGTGTATGTCGGTTCTTGATAGTCTTCGTACCACACTTGCTCCCATATGGAAGACCAAGAGACCTCAGGGTGCTCATTGTCTACGTAGAAGAAGCGTAATCCCTGACTGTCTTCAAGCAACAAACCGTTGGCACGCGGCGCAAAACTAATCAATCGAGCACTGTCATCACTCAGTTGTTCATCGATCACCTGAGTCTCAGACGTCGCATTGTAGATAGACACAAAACCACGCTCATCCAGTGTCGCAAAACCTTTACGTCGTTGCTCCATGGCAACATTCACTAAGCCAGAAACCTGATTGATATCACGGATGAAGTGCAGTTTCTCTTCGTTGGTTTCATTATCACGAACATTAAACCATTGACTAACACGACCTGAAGAGTCCGCTAGCATCACCGACGTATTACCCAATAGGTAACTCATAGACACCAACTGAGCGTCGCCCTCTAGCGTATCAAGAGTATTTTTCAGGGTCACATTGTTAAGGTCACGAATATCAAACTCGTTTAATTGACCAGAATCGGTAGCAACGTATAGATAACGCTGATTACCACTAACCAATAAACTGTGTGTATTTTCAATAAAAGGCAAAGACGCTTTTACTTCCGTCAGTTCCACTTCTTCTGTTATGAAGTTAACGTCCTTAGAGACTTTCAGAATAGTGCTTTGAGACTCACCTGATGCCGCCATGGTGAAACCGTCTTCACCTTCACGGAACGACAAGCTAGAAATAGCAAAATCCGCGACTTGAATCGCGTCTTTACCATAAGGATATTCAACAAGTGGTGTAATTTGACGTTCACCATCTGGGTAAGAGATTCGGTAACTGTGTTTCGTCACCAGAACTTTACCGTCGCTGTAACCAAACGCCAGCAAACCACTTGTATTCGACTCCACTGCAAAACCAGTGATAGCCTCATTACGAGGATTGCTGACTGTTTCAACAACAGAACCGTCAGCAGTAGAAAAGAACACAATGCTGCCATTACTTGCAACACGCATCCCTATTTCAGCTTGCTCTTCTGTAGTTAAATAAAGACTTTCCCCTTCTTGCTCTGCTGGTAAAGCATAAGTGGCTTTAGGCTCAATAGAGGCGCCAGCAAACAGAGGTGCAACTTCATAAAGAAGGTAAAAACAAATCAGCAATACAGCCAGTATTACACTGCTACCGCCGATGGCAATACCCATTCCTGCCATACGGTCTTTCAGGGCTCGCATTTTACGGTGACGCTTCAAAGCTGGTGTATCAAAATCCAACTCGGGCATCTGATGGTCAGTTGTGTTAGTCATCCGATTTCATCTTTTTTTGTGGCATTTTTATGACAAAGGCTAGATCGCAAAAAGCAAGGTGGTGAAAAACACCACCCTGCTTTAGGTATTCAATCCAACTTATATTAAACTTACTTGATACCTAGTTTGTCTAAGTAACGATCAGCAACTTTCGCTGGTAGAGGTACGTAACCGTCTTTTACTACAACTTCTTGACCAGTCTTGGAAAGAACCATTTTCACAAACTCACGCTGTAATGGCGCTAATGGCTTGTTAGGCTCTTTGTTTACGTATACCCATAAGAAACGAGACAGTGGGTAAGTACCTTTCGCTGCATTTTCTAAAGTAGCACCGACAAAAGCGTCACCTTCTTTCTTAGCAATTGGTAAAGCACGTACTGAAGACGTTTTGTAACCGATACCAGAGTAACCAATACCGTTCAGAGACGTAGAAACAGACTGTACAACAGAAGCAGAACCAGGCTGTTCATTTACACTGTTTTTGAAGTCACCTTTGAAAAGAGCATTAGACTTGAAGTAACCGTAAGTACCAGATACAGAGTTACGACCGAACAATTGAACGTCACGGCCAGCCCAAGCACCAGTCAAACCTGCTTTACCCCAATTAGTGATATCTTCACTGTGTCCACCTTTACGAGTAGAAGAGAAGATTGCATCAACTTGTGGAAGAGACAAGCCTTTAATTGGATTGTCTTTATGAACAAAAACCGCTAAAGCATCGATAGCAACGGGAATAGCTGTTGGCGCATAACCGAATTTCTTCTCAAAAGCAGCGATTTCTTTGTCTTTCATTTTACGAGACATAGGGCCAAAGTTAGAGGTACCTTCAGTCAATGCTGGTGGCGCAGTAGAAGAACCCGCCGCTTGAATTTGAATGTTAACATTTGGATAAAGACGCTTAAAATCTTCAGCCCATAATGTCATCAAGTTTGCCAACGTGTCAGAACCGACACTGGATACATTACCTGAAACACCACTTGCTTTAGTATAAGAAGGAAGCATTGGATCAACATCAGCCATTGCGTTAGCAGAAACACCAACAGCCGCAGCCATTGTTAAACCTACAACTAGATTTTTCATCATTATCAACCTCAGTGGTTACGTCTAAATTAAAGGATAAATCCCATATATTTCGTTATGATTGATACTATAAAAGAGGAATATGACAGTTATGTTAAAGGCTGAAATTAATTTGGAAAAACACAGATTTATTTTAAGACGCTTGTTTTTAAATGGATATAGAGCGTTTTATAATTTTTCAAAAGAAAGAAATAAGAAAGTAAAAAACTGTCATAAAGGTAATTGCCAGTAAAAACAATGACGGTGGAGTCTTTTCATATATTAAAGACTTAATTAACCGTTCTCCCTGTTTCAAATATTCCCATCGCCACAGTTATCCAATAAACTGACCCTTCAAAATTTTATTCGACTTTATCTCAGTCACTATAATTAAAAATCTCGATCACTATAATTAAAAAAATATAGGTACTTCAATGATTAACAAACTTGTCTCTTTGGCTGAGGCCGTTTCCATATATACAGGGAAGTGTGTGGCTTGGCTAACGTTAGTAATGATGCTACTTACTTGCCTCATTGTTCTGTTGCGATACGGTTTTAATATCGGCTCCATCGCTTTACAAGAATCTGTTCTCTATCTACATGCTTTAGTTTTTATGATGGGTGCCGCTTATACCTTTAAAGACGATGGACACGTTCGAGTGGATGTTTTCTATCGCAATTTTTCAGCAAGAAAAAAGGCGTGGGTAAACATTATCGGCGGCGTTTTCTTTTTATTACCTATGACCTTATATACTGGCTATCTCAGTATGGACTATGTAGGTTCCTCATGGCGAGTGCTGGAAACCTCTCAAGAACCCGGTGGTCTGCCTTTTGTTTACTTATTGAAAACACTCATTCCTTTAATGATGATCAGCTTAATCATTCAGGGCCTTGCTGACATTGGTAAAAGTGTTGGTGTATTGCAGTCGTCTTCTAACACCCTGACTGAGAAAGGACAATAAAATGGTTGAATTAATCCCTATATGGCTCTTTGTGGCTGTCTGCATTTGTTTAATGTTTGGTTATCCTGTTGCATTTTCTCTTGGTGGTACAGCGCTTATTTTCGCGGGTGTTGGTAGTTTAGCTGGTACGTTTGATAGCGTTTTTTTGGAGGCTTTACCAAACCGTTTATTTGGCATTATTCGAAATGAAACGTTAATCGCAGTTCCCCTCTTTGTATTAATGGGTGTTTTGCTGGAAAAATCGAAGCTGGCGGAAAAATTACTCGACAGCATGGCCATGCTTTTTGGCACATTACGTGGTGGTTTGGGCATTTCCGTTATTCTAGTGGGAGCGCTGCTTGCCGCCAGTACCGGCATCGTGGGCGCTACCGTAGTCACCATGGGCATGATCTCTCTACCAACGATGCTACGTCGTGGTTACGACCCTTCTCTTGCTGCAGGGACTATTTGTGCAACAGGAACATTAGGCCAAATTATACCCCCTTCTATCGCCTTGGTATTATTAGGTGATGTCATGTCTAATGCCTTCCAAAAAGCGCAATTAGAGATGGGAGTTTTTTCTCCAAAGACCGTTTCTGTAGGCGATCTTTTTGTTGGAGCCCTGATCCCAGGGCTTATCCTTGTTGTATTGTACATTGTGTATGTATCCATGGTCGCATGGTTGCAGCCTCACAAAGCGCCTGCCGTTTCTAAAGAAGAGTTACGTCAAGGTTCAACTGAATCCATTACGATGATGTTAATCAAAGGGTTGGTACCACCACTAGCATTAATCATCGCAGTACTAGGCTCAATTTTGTCCGGTATTGCAACACCGACCGAAGCCTCAGGTGTGGGAGCATTGGGTGCTGCAATTCTGGCTTTGGTGAGCGGTAAACTGAATCTAGAAACACTAAAGGAGGTGGTTTACTCCACCACAAAAGTCACCGCAATGGTCTTTTTGATATTGATTGGTGCATCGTTGTTTTCTTTAGTTTTCCGAGGGTTTGGTGGTGAAGAATTGATTCATGAGTTCTTCCATGGACTGCCAGGTGGCGTATTCAGCGCCATGATCATTGTTATGATTGTGATGTTTTTACTTGGGTTTATTTTAGACTTCATCGAAATTACTTTTGTGGTTGTCCCCATTGTTGCCCCTGTTTTATTGGCAATGGGCTTGGACCCAGTTTGGTTGGGTATCATGATGGCAATCAATCTACAAACGTCATTCTTAACGCCGCCTTTTGGTTTCGCTCTGTTCTATCTTCGCGGCGTAGCACCAAAAGAATTGAAAACAGCGTCTATTTACAAAGGTGTGATACCTTTCATAGGCATTCAAATATTTGTCTTAATACTGCTAACCATTTGGCCTGAATTGGCAACCTGGTTACCATCTATTGTTTATAGTTAAAAGTTATGGTGTATAGTTAATATTTATAACCAAATAATAGCGGCTTAGGCCGCTATTACTTTTCAGACCTACCTTATTTTTACATAAAGAGAGGAACCGTTAATGAGGTCCGTTCAAATACAACACTATGGTCCAGCCAATGAGCTTGCTTTAGAAAACGTCGCCACTCCCACCATTAGCGCAGGTCAGATCCTCGTTGCGGTCAAAGCCGCTGGCGTTAACCCAGTTGATACTTACATTCGTTCAGGTACCAACAATTACACAGCAAACTTTCCTCATACTCCGGGGCTAGATGGCGCAGGTATTATTACTCAAGTTGGGCAGGATATTGACGGCTTCCAAGTCGGTCAACGAGTGTATTTTAGTCGCAACTTAACGGGGTCCGCTGCTGAATTCGCTGTGTGTATGCCTACGCATACGTTTCCTCTTGCTGATGCATTAAGTTACGAAGAAGGTGCTTGTTTGGGTATCCCATATACCACAGCCCATAGAGCATTATTAGGCCGAGCCAACGCCAAAACAGGTGAAAACGTATTGGTTCATGGCGCAACAGGCGCTGTCGGTATTGCAACCATTCAACTAGCTCAAGCAATGGGAATGAACGTGGTGGCGAGTGCAGGTACAGATGAGGGCAAAGCATTATTAATAAAACAAGGCGTTAGCACGGTATTGGATCATACCCAGCCTGATCATCTGTCTCCTTATCAATCACTTGATCAAGGTTTTGACGTCATCATCGAAATGCTCGCTAACCATAACCTTGACCAAGATATAAAAGCACTCGCATTGGGTGGCCGTGTTGCGGTTGTGGGCAATCGTGGAACCGTAGAGATAAACCCAAGAGACTTAATGGCACGAGATGCAGCCGTGATGGGGGTTGCACTAGCAAACATCAAACCATCTGAACTGAATTTAATCGCTCGATCCCTTTACCCATTACTGAATAGTGGCCTTTTAAAACCCGTCATTCGTCAGGTTTACCCATTAACTGACTTAGCGAAAGCACATGAGGACGTTTTGAAATCCGGTGCTCAAGGTAATTTAGTCGTTAAAATCGAGTAAATAGGCCATTAAACCTATTTATTCTATTTACGTTCGCTCAATTTATAGCCACACTAAGAAGAGAGGAAAAACATCGTCCTCTCTTTTTACTTATGGACACCTTTGTGCGATGCACATCAATAGACAGTGTTATCAACCCAGAGGTCTCTTTTAATTAAAACACGGAATATCACCTTCGTAGGTATATTATAGGTTGTCGTTAAGGAGCGTGTTGTATGAGCGTAACGGTTGTAGTCACATTCAATGTTAAGCCTGACTTAGTAAAGCCTTTTATCAAGCTGTTAGAATCCAATCAAATACATATGATTCAAGCAGGCGCGTTAAGTGTGGCCTTACTCAAAGGCTTAGAGAAAAATAATCGTATTGTCGAAATTGAAAAATGGGAAAGCATCGAAGATCATAAAAACTTCGCGAATGTTGTCCCTACATTGCCGCATTTTGGTAATATCGATGAATATCTATTAGAGCCTTATAAGGTAATGTATTTAAACACATTATCGAGACAAGACGCATTTTAACGAACGCAAAGACCAAACGACGCTTTTAATTTAAAGCGTTGGTGAAACACCTTTTAAATCGTTGACAATATTGGCCTGAAATTTGAACCCAACAGATATTATCCGTTTACCCGACCAAGGAAATACGCACGAGCATGATTACCATCAGCTGGTAGTTGTATTGGACGGCAATACTGACTTTGATATCAACGGTAACGATAAACAGTTGCAAGTAGGCCAAGGTTGCTTGGTCCCCTCTTCGGAATACCACGCATTCAAAGGGTTAGGTGAAAACAGCGTTATGCTGGTCAACCTACCCACTCCTTCAGAAAAAGCCATCACAGATGAAGAATACGAAGTGGTATCTCGACTTTTTGATCAAGCGGCGTATTTCCAGCTTAACCCAAGGCTACAGGTTTTGGCCTCTGCTCTTAGCGGAGAACTGCAACAATACCCAGAAGACAAAATGCTTGCCAGAGCATGTGGCAATACATTACTGAGCTCCATTCGTCACCAACTGAGTACCGCTCATTCGGCAAAACCAAAAGGAAACCAGTTAGACATAGATCAACTCGATCAATTTATTGAATTAAACCTTTCCCGTAAAGTGCATATAAACCAATTAGCAAACTTTTGCTTTTTGAGTGTCAGCCAGTTCCACGAACGTTTCAAAGAGAAAACAGGCATCACACCACACCAATACCTAATGCGGAAACGCATAGAGCGTGCTCAAGCTTTACTCGTAGAAGGCTTCACACCTATCAATGTGGCAGAAATGTGTGGTTTCTCCAGCCAAAGCGCTATGACCAGTCTTTTTACGCAAATATTAGGTATTACCCCGATTAAATTTCAGAAACAGCTACGATAATCGGACTTTTTTATAAAAAAAAACGATTTTTCTGAAAGACTTAACACGCATCCTATCAGTACATTATCCTGACTATAGAAGCACTTATTCAACAGTAACTTTCTTGACTATTATTGAATAAGAACAACATGCACTATGACTCATTCTGTCAGCTGATCTCATTTTCAGACACTCTGATAGGTTATTGCGTTACGGAGAATCTACTATGTTCAATGCCATTGAAGTTTTACAGCCTACTTTCATTGAGAAGCCTCTTAATGAATTATGGTCGCTCATTTCCCCTCTTTATAAAGCGGATGAAGCGGCATGGATGAAAGAGTTATTACCTCTTGCGAAGCCAACTGAAAACGAGCTAAAAAATAGCACCAAAGTAGCCACTCAGCTTATAGAGCAAGTACGTAAAGACGATGACAGCATGTCGATGATCGATTCTCTGCTATTAGAATACAGCTTGGACACAAAAGAAGGCATTTTGCTTATGTGTTTGGCTGAAGCATTGATGCGAGTTCCAGATAAAGAAACAGCAGACGCTTTCATTAAAGACCGTTTAAGCGTTGCCGATTGGGCTTCTCACGCTAAAGGCTCCGATTCATTTTTTGTGAATGCGTCAACATGGGGACTCTTGCTAACAGGCAAGATCGTCACTATGGATGAAACCAAAGACGGTAAACCCGCCAACCTTGTTAATCGCTTAGTAAATCGTGTTTCCGAACCTGTGATTCGTAAAGCAATGAATCAAGCAATGAAAGTTATGGGGCATCAGTTTGTTTTAGGTCGTGATATTAAAGAAGCCTTATCACGTGGTAAAAGCTATCGTGAGAAAGGTTACGCATATTCTTTTGATATGCTTGGTGAAGCGGCGTTGACCGAAGATGATGCTAGCAAGTACCTGCGATCCTATGAAAAAGCCGTCGACGTTGTTGGTAAAGACGGTTATAAGAAAGGCCCTCGCCCAACCATTTCTATTAAACTTTCAGCATTGCACCCACGCTATGAAGTAGGCAATGAAGAAAGAGTCATGACAGAGCTGTTTGAAAGCGTAAAAGGCTTATTAATAAGAGCAAGAAAAGTCAACGTTGGCATTACCATAGATGCAGAAGAAGCCGATCGGTTAGAAATGTCACTGCATTTGTTTGAGAAATTGTATCGTGATGACGCCATAAAAGGCTGGGGGCTGTTTGGTCTTGTTATTCAAGCCTACTCTAAACGTGCACTTCCTGTATTAACTTGGTTAGCGGCATTAGCAAAAGACCAAGGTGATCAGATCCCTGTTCGCTTAGTGAAAGGCGCGTATTGGGACTCTGAAATTAAGCTGTCCCAGCAACGAGGTGTAAATGGTTATCCTGTTTACACTCGCAAAGAAGCAACCGATGTTTCGTACTTAGCCTGTGCTCACTTCTTATTACAAGAGCACACTAGAAAACACATCTTCCCGCAGTTTGCCAGCCATAATGCTCATACTATTGCGACGGTGACCAGCTTATCCAAGCAGTTAGGCGCTTCTACTAATGAATTTGAGTTCCAAAGACTTCATGGTATGGGAGATGCTCTGTATGACACTCTTATCAAAACAAGTGGCACAGACGTAAGAATTTACGCGCCTGTTGGTAATCATAAAGACCTATTGCCTTACCTTGTAAGACGTCTCTTAGAAAATGGAGCTAACAGCTCTTTCGTACATCGCCTTATTGATGCAACGTGCCCTGTTTCTGAATTAGTCGGTCACCCAGTTCCATTGCTAGAAAGCCGTAAATCTTTAGCAAACCCCTATATCGATTTGCCGATGAGTTTGTTTGACGACCGTAAAAACTCATATGGACCAAATATTGAGATTGAATCTGAATGGGCTCCTTTCAAAGCCGAAATCGATACTTTTATGGGTCAAGATACTCAATGGAGAGCCTTCCCAATTGTAGGTGGTAAAAAGATTGAGACCCATAATACCCATACGATCACAAGCCCTTACAACCTAGCAGAAACAGCAGGTAAAATAGATTGGGCAGACGAAAGCACTGTGAATCAAGCAATTGATCTTGCTACAGCGGCTTTCCCAGCTTGGTCTCGGCGTCCAGCAGGCGAGCGTGCGGATTGCCTTGATCGTATGGCAGACTTGATGGAAGAAAACTACGCAGAATTGATGGCTCTTTGTCACCGTGAAGCGGGTAAAACCATTCAAGACAGTATCGACGAAGTGCGTGAAGGCGTGGATTTCTGCCGCTATTATGCTCAACAAATTCGTAGTCATTTTGCTAAACCAATAAAATTTAAACACTTTTTAGGAAATGAACAAACCATATTACGTCAAGGACGTGGTGTGTTTGCTTGTATTAGCCCTTGGAACTTCCCATTAGCCATCTTCATGGGTCAAGTTTCGGCTGCGCTGGCTGTAGGTAATACCGTAATTGCAAAACCAGCAGAGCAGACCAGTTTGGTAGCCGTTCGTGCCATTGAATTATTGCTCGAAGCAGGTGTTCCGGGTGACGTGATTCATCTCGTACCGGGCGATGGCGCAACCGTCGGTGCACCACTCACCAGTGACAAGCGCATTGCAGGTCTTGCTTTCACAGGATCAACAGGCACAGCGCAGTTGATCAACCGTACCCTATCTAATCGTGGTGTTGCACCTATACCTGTTATCGCAGAGACGGGTGGACAAAATGCCATGATTGTTGACTCAACATCACTGCCAGAGCAAGTCGTTCGTGACGCAGTTCGCTCCGCCTTTGCTTCTGCTGGTCAACGCTGCTCTGCACTGCGAGTTATGTTCATTCAGGAAGACATTGCAGACAAAGTTATTCTAATGATAAAAGGCGCGATGAAAGAGCAGTCTGTCGGCCTGCCTTATTTGCACAGTACAGATGTTGGCCCTGTTATCGATAAAAAAGCACAATCTATGCTGTTAGATCATATAAAAGATATGACAGTCAAAGGCACACTTATCGCTCAATCTGCTTTACCAGCATGGGCAGAAGAAGGGACTTTTGTTGCTCCAACAGCCTTTGAAATCAGCAGTATTGACCTATTAACAGAAGAAAAATTCGGCCCTATTATGCATGTGGTTCGCTACAAGGCCAAAGACCTAGACCGCATTATCGATACAATCAATAACTCAGGCTTCGGTCTGACAATGGGAGTACACAGCCGTAACGAAACCACATGTGCTCGTATTGCTAGCCGCGCTCGTGTAGGAAATCTCTACATAAACCGTGACCAAGTAGGAGCCGTTGTTGGCGTACAACCTTTTGGTGGACAAGGTTTATCTGGAACCGGCCCTAAAGCGGGTGGACCACACTACTTACACCGTTTTGCCATTGAAAAAGTTATTTAGGAGTGAATTAAGATGACACAAATACAACCAGCTCAAATTCAAACAGCATTAGAGTCACTTGATCACTGGGAACAGCTCGGCGTAGAAGAAAGAGCAAACTTGCTACGTGTTTCTATACAAAATTTAAAAGGCAGGCCTCAACATATGGCTGAATGGCAAATTAGTAATGCCTTAGCTCATATTGGCGAGGTACTGACATTACCAGGGCCTACGGGTGAGAAAAATGAGTTATCCACTCAAGGTCGGGGAGTGTTTTTATGTACCTCTCATCTAAAGTCAGATAATTCTGAGCATGAAACAGCGTTAACTGGCCAGGTTTACGCTGCGTTAATTGCGGGTAACACGGTCATTTCAGTGGGTGACTTTGGTGAACAAATAACCATGTTACTTGATCCAATACTCCCGAAAGGAGTCATTCAAAACGTGAATGAAATCACCGAAGATCTTATTATTGATTCGCCTTTAATTGCGGGTGTCGCGGCTCTAACATCAACAGAAAAAGCCATTCATCTTTATCAAAGGTTAGCGAAGAAAGAGGGTCTTCTGTGTCAGTTAGTGGAAGAAACGAACTTAGTGAATTTACCAACTATTGCAAACCCTAACTACATCTTGCGTTTTATTACAGAACGTGCCATCAGCATTAATACCACCGCTATTGGTGGTAATGCGACCTTGCTAGAACTAGGCATTATGGAAGAATAGCACTTCCACTTCGTATTAAGGAAGGTGCGACTAAGTCTACTAAGACTCAGTCGCACCTTCCTTAACTCATTTTACAATATATGGCACATCGTAAAATGCGTTTTTATTTACTCTTGTATCTCAAACACTCCGCTTCTTCAGCCAAACGCTTCTTTTATATTCATTGCCACGTTCTCTGGATTTGATTAAATATGCTTCACATTGACAAAGTTAATGATAATTGATTTCATTAGCGTTCGTTATTGTGTTAGCATAATTTTATCAGTTAGATATTTAATTTAATTTGCATTTTGGAGAACATTGTGAAAAAAAGTCTATTGGCGTCACTTATTGGTTTAAGCATCACATTACCCGCTGTTGCAGCAGAATATAATTTTGATGTCACCTTAAAAGGCTATCAAGGTGAAGCAACGTCTTCTGTTGCGTATGGCGGCCAAATCGCTCGTCATGCATTGCATAATTCTCTAAAAAAACTCGTTAAAAAAGCTGATGGATCAAACAGTGATTCCATAAAAGCAGAATTGAATATGTATTATGGAAGTAAAGACGCAGGTCGAGTAATAGTAGACCCTGTCAGTAAAGAAGGTTTTCCAATTCTACAAACTCATATTGATCAGTTATCAAAAGGTAAAGACTTACAATCCAGTGCCTACAAAGGTGCTATCAGCGGCTGGCCTGGCAGTCTGTCTGGCGCAGAAGTGTTGGCTGACATGATCGATAAAGCCAGCCATACAAAAGCCGGTTTTGATCCAATCAATGGTTATGATTACACTCAGTTAATTTCTAAATTCACTATGGGCGCTGTTTTCTACAACAAAGCAGTTAACCATTACCTAGACGAAAAATTGGAAGAAGGTGCTTACCCAAATAACAAACCATACAAAAAAGGGGTTCCATACACAGGTAAAGAACACGTTTGGGATGAGGCATTTGGCTACTTTGGCGCTCCGGCACATTCTCTTAACTTAACGCCGAAAGAAATTGTACAAATCGTTAAGCTAAACCCTGACTATTTAGCAAAAGCAGATTTCAATAACGATGGTAAAGTCGATCTTGTCAGTGAAATGGCCTATGCCTATGCCTCTTATGCAGCTTTTATTGATAGCTCAACTGGCACAGAATACTTCCACACCATTGTTAAAGCGTTCCACGATGGTCGTTCTTTAATTCAGAACGCTGCAGGTGAAAAACTGTCATCAGAAGAGCTATCACAACTGCATGCTTATGCAAAGACCATCAAAACAAAATGGCAACAAGTGATCGCTGAAGCCGCATTCAAATACGCTGGCAGCGTGTATCGTGACTTGGCAACATTAGAGTCACTAAGCCAAACGGGTGGTGACGTTAAAAAAGCCTTCCGCAATTACGCAAAACATTGGGGCGAATTAAAAGGATTTGCACTGTCTTTAAGCGCAGCAGGGCAAGATCTTGGCGCAACAGAAGTTCAACTAAACCGTCTTATTGGATTTAGCCCAGTATTATTTGGTGACTCACAAGTTATTGCATTAAATGGGAAAGGCGAATACGTTCAATCTTCATCTATTAGTATGAAGTCTTACCAATTGAATATGATTAAAGTTCAGAATCTATTGGGCAAAGCATTTTCATTAGACGCACGCTTAAATGATGAAACAGCCAACATCGCGAATGTACTTAAGCAAGTAGACGCAGAAGCAAACAGCGCTGAAAACGACTAGTACTAAAATACATTAATCACATTACTGTCAAGAATAGTAATGATATAAACTGGAGCGGCCATTGATCTTATCAATGGCCGTATTTTTATTTGGATGCTTTTTTTGAATGGTTCTCGCTGACATTAAGCGATGCCTTTGCTGATCTTATTAACCCCAAAAAGCGGGTTACTTTGTTGTATCTATTTACCGCAATTGTTTTTGCCAGTACTTGGTATGCGCTTAAATACGGTAAACAAGGTTTCAAGCATTCCCTTAGTTGGCTGGCTCCTGCTATATGGTGGCACCCATCGTCTAGGCGCGATTACAGTATGTGGTTGCTCAATAAACTGATCATATCACTCATCGGCCCTTCTCTGCTGTCTCAAGCGGTTATTGCTACTTGGATTTATTGGCAGGCATTGAATTGGCAAGCGTTTAGCTGGATCGATGGTACGGCCATTATCACTTTGCCTAATGGCTGGGTTGTTGCTTTATTTACCGCCTGTTTTTTTATTATTGATGATTTCTCACGTTTTTTCCTACACTGGTTAATGCATAAATCGCCTACGTTATGGGCATTTCATCAAGTTCATCACAGTGCTGAAACGATGACGCCGTTCACTGTATTCCGTACTCACCCTTTAGAAGGGATATTGTTTTCTCTTCGCTCAGCCGTTGCTCAGGGTATCGTCATTGGTGTATTCGCGGTCTGTTTCCCAAAACAAATGTCGCTCTATACCGTCTTTGGCGTTGTCGTCAGTACCTATTTGTTTAACCTTTTTGGTGCCAATTTACGACACAGTACACTACCGATCAGTTACGGCAAGTACTTAGAAAGATTCATTGTTTCGCCAGCACAGCATCAATTGCACCATTCCTTAAACCCCTCTCATTTTGATTGCAATTTTGGTGTGGTATTGGCTGTGTGGGATCGTTTGTTTGGAACGTTACAGTTTGGCAACGACCATCAAAAAATACACTTTGGTGTGTCAGGGAAAATGAAGAGCCCTAAATTATTCGAACTGTATTATGTGCCCCTTCAGCTTGCTTGGGTCATCTTTAAAAAACGCTTACTCAACCTAAGAAAGAGGTTGGAACAGATCCAATGACCACATGAAATGCTGAGTTTCATTAAGCTAAAACATTGATTTTAGAGGGTGAAAAACAACTTATTCTAGCTGGTGACAAATTCAGACCTGAAGCTGAGAAATTGGTCCCTATCCTAGCCCATCTAGTGAATTTAATGTCTTTAATTCCGCTGGAGAAATCGCTAAAGGTAACTCAAACCTTGGACACGATTTTGGTACGGACTTGACTGATGCAGAAAAATGGCAATTAGTGGAATACATGAAAACATTGTAACTATAGCCATAACCATTAGCGTCAAACGTCCATAAAAAAACCCAAACCTTCAAGGTTTGGGTTTTTTTATGATTCATGATTCGTTATAAAAAATTAACAATCAGAATTAATCACCGTCACGTGCATTGATGTAAGCACGTTCAGATACTGAGTGCCATGCACCCACTTTTTCACGGAAGTCTTTAAATGATGCATATACTTTTGCACTCATTTCATCGCTCGCTGCCACTTCTTCTAACGTTGTTTCAGACGCCGCTTTCAGAGCGTTCAATACATCTTTAGGAAATGGTTTAAGCTGTACATTGTGCTCTTCAACTAATGTTTTAAGTGCATCGTTATTCAATGCTGTAAATTCATCCAACATATCTTGAGTTGCTTGACGAGCCGCAGAGCGAACAATCAACTGTAAATCTTTTGGAAGCGCGTTAAACGCTGTTTTGTTGACCATTGCTTCCATTGAGGAACCAGGCTCATGCCAACCTGGGTAGTAATAATATTTAGCCGCTTTGTATAAACCAAATGCTAAATCGTTATATGGGCCAACCCACTCAGTTGCATCAATTGTACCTGTTTGTAATGCGGTGAAGATTTCACCACCAGGAAGGTTAACAGGAATACCGCCGGCTTTTTTCAATACTTCGCCACCTAGACCTGGTATGCGCATTTTCAGGCCTTTAAAGTCATCAACGGAATTGATTTCTTTATTAAACCAGCCACCCATTTGTACGCCAGTGTTACCTGCAGTTAAAGGAATAAGATTAAATGGTTCGTATACCTCTTCCCATAGCTTCATACCACCGCCATGGTAAATCCAAGAATTGATTTCTTGAGCTGTTAAACCAAATGGAACCGCTGTGAAGAATTGTGCAGAAGGTGCTTTGCCTTTCCAGTAGTAAGCCGCACCGTGACCCATTTCAGCCGTACCACGTGATACCGCATCAAACACTTCTAATGGTGGAACCAATTCGCCTGCAGCGTACACCTTTACATTTAAACGTCCACCAGACATTTCAGTAATGCTCTTCGCTAAGTTTTCTGCGCCCGTTCCCAAGCCAGGAAAATTCTTCGGCCAAGTGGTGACCATTTTCCAATTAATGGTCTCAACTTTCTTTTCAACTTCCACTTCTACAATTTCTTTTTCAGCACCGCCACACGCAACCAACGTTGCAGCGGCCAAGCTTGCCAGTGCAAACTTACCCCAATCTTTAACTGTTAACATTATACAATCCCTCAATATTATTATTTTTAATGTATTCTTATTTTCAATACGCTTTATTTTATTCAATAAACGTAAGCCCTAACCTAGATACTATGAGGAGTTCGGCATTCTCTCAATAGAATTTTGAATTTTTTTTAAGTTTGCTTGTGGAGAGTTCAAAACGATGGTGTATATACCCAAGGCAATCGACTCCCTTTCGTTGACGATTTCTCCGCCAACTCCAACCCATAAATCAATCTACAAGCATCATTTAAACTAACAGATGCGTCACCGTTTCCCAAAATAGCTTGGCTTAACGATTGGTAGAACGCATTGTATAAACTCAATGCTAACGACTCCTCAATCTCTTCAACTACGCCGTCTGAATTCGCTTGATACAAGGTGGCAGATTGAATCGTCCCCATACTTGGAAACTCAGAGTCGCTTGGCATTTGCCCTGCTCTTAATGCTTCTTCTTGAGGGTCTAAACCAACGCAATGCCAACTGCCTTTTGTGGCATTCACTTTAAACCTCATCTGATTTCCCGCTTCAAACGGTGATGATGCAATACGAATGCTTTTATCGTCATACCCTAGCTCGACATTAAAAAAATCGATTGCTTCACTCTGGTCCCTAAGTTTTTCCATACTTGCTTGAACCCATAAAGGATCACCAAAGAGGCATAGTATTTGATCAAGTAGATGCGGTCCCAAATCCCAAAAAATTCCTGTACCCTCTCCCGGCAGTTCACGCCATCTGTCTTGCACATTAGGACGAAAACGATCAAAACGGGATTCAATGTACTTTATATTTCCAATGGTTGAAGACGCAACCAATTCACGTAAGCGTACAAAGTCACTGTCAAATCGACGATTCTGATACACACTTAGAACCAAATTTTTTGAAGCGGCTATCGAAGACAAAGTTTCAATGTGCGCTAAATTGGTAACAGAAGGTTTTTCCAATAAAACATGTTTCCCCGCAAGCAACGCGGCTTCAGCAAGAGAAAAATGGACATGATTCGGTGACGTAATGACCACAAGATCAATGCTTTCATCGGCTATCAAAGCCTCCGTAGTCGCAACCACTCGGGCTTTAGGTGCAAGCAACGCCACTTCCTCAGGCTTGCTACTGCACACACAGTCCAGAGACATATTGGTATTCGCAAGAATAAAAGGTGCATGAAAAATGCGACCCGACAGCCCAAACCCTATTAGCCCTACTGATATCGACATTTCACACTCCTCTCTTATTTGATGTTAATACGTCAAAACAGTCTACAGGATAAAAGAATACCCGAGGAAAAAGAAATGACCGTTATCACGTAAGATTTATCAACGGCTAATACGTCGAGTTAGGAGCAATGTCCGTATTCACTTCACCATCCACCTCATCGGGGTCGATGCCATTAACCAATAACACTTCCCTCACTGTTTCTACATGCTCTAGCACGACTTGGTATCGATCGCCGTATTCGTATTTATTCACTTCAATTGACTTAGGCATGTATGTAAACGCAATTTTTAACGCCTCTAATGTCGCTTTTTTATCTTCTTCATTCATAAAAACCACCGTATTATTAATTAAGAGTTGAATCTAAAAAACGCCGAGTAAAACATCAAGTTGTTTCATGGTTTCCTTCACGGTATTCATCGTATAAGAGATAAAAAACGCTTATCTTTAATGCAATAACGACGACGTGGCGTAGATAAAAAAGACAAGAGTTTTGAGTAAATGGTGCAAATTTCAAAGCTTATGTTAACGGTAGTTTATCACTGCCTATAAGACCTCTAGTTTGGCAAATGCCAATACCAACCACTTACTTCCCTCATCATCAAAATTGACTTGGACGCGGGTCTGAGCCCCTTGACCTTCATTGTTAATGACCAACCCTTCTCCAAATACAGGATGTTTTACTGTGTCTCCTATACTGATATCAATCACCGACTGCTGTAGATTGCTGAGCGATGAGTTCATTGGTCGATTGACTGTTGGTCGTTGCATAGAAACAGGGCGGCTTACTTGCGATCGTAAACGCACTTCTTCAATACAATCCGCCGGAATCTCACTAATAAATCGAGAAGGGCTGTTAAACGATTCACTGCCATACAGACGACGTGATTCTGCGTAGGTAATGTAGAGTTTTTCCATCGCGCGGGTAATGCCTACATAACACAGTCGACGCTCTTCCTCTAAACGCCCCGGCTCTTCAAAAGACATTTTGCTTGGGAATAAACTCTCTTCGACACCGGTTAAGAAGACCAATGGAAACTCTAGCCCCTTGGCAGCATGCAAGGTCATCAATTGAATAGAGTCTTGATATTCATCCGCCTGTGCTTCACCCGCGTCTAAAACGGCTTTATCAAGAAACGCCATCAAGGGTGAACTAAATTCTTCATCTTCTGAAGACCAATTAAACCCACTGGCGGCACTCACCAACTCTTTTAAGTTTTCTACTCGCGCTTCGCCTTTTTCGCCCTTTTCCTTTTCATGAAAAGGAATTAACCCAGCTTCTTGGATAAGTTGTTCGAATACATCGCCTAAACCAAGATCAGGTTGTTGGATGCACGATGACATGCCTTCAATTAATGTTAAAAAGCTTCTAATAGCATTACTCGCTCTAGCGGGTAATACGCTTTGTTCAACCACGGTTACAGCGGCTTTCCACATGGAAAAACCTTGATCCCGGGCCAGTTCTCTTAAGGTTCCAATGCTCCGTTCACCGATACCTCTAGGAGGCACGTTAATGACCCGCTCCATGGCACCATCGTCATTTGGGTCCATTGCTAGTCGGGCATAAGCTAGAGCATTTTTAATTTCTAAACGATCGTAAAATCTGTGGCCACCATAAATTCTGTATGGAATTTGTTCCCTAACCAAACATTCCTCAACCACGCGAGATTGGGCATTCGATCGATATAAAATGGCTATGTCTCTGAGGTCTGACCCTTTATCACGCCATTTTTTTATAATCTCGGTAATAAAACGCGCTTCGTCCTGTTCGTTAAAACCAGCATAAAGAGAAATAGGCTCGCCGCTACCACTGTCTGTCCAAAGCTCCTTTCCTAAACGATCTTCATTGTTACTAATCAACCCGTTGGCGGCTTTCAGTATGTGTCCTGTAGAGCGGTAGTTTTGTTCTAAACGAATGGTATTTACATCAGCAAAGTGTTTTGTGAAATTGTGAATGTTTTCAATTTTCGCACCACGCCAACCGTAGATGGATTGGTCATCATCTCCGACGGCCGTAATCGAGCCTTCTTGACCGACTAAAATACGTAACCATGCGTATTGAATGCTGTTTGTATCCTGAAATTCGTCCACTAAAACGTGCTTAAAACGTTCTTGGTAATGCCTTAATAAAGGCGGGTTTCCCAATAATAATTCGTGTGTCCTCAATAAAAGCTCGCCAAAATCCAATAATCCGCCCTGCTCACTCGCTTCTTCATAATGAAAGTACAGCTCTTTCATTCCTTTGGAGAAAGGGTCGTGACTGTCTGGAACATGTGCAGCTCTGCGGCCTTCATCTTTTTGAGCATTGATAAACCAACACACTTGCTTTGGAGGCCAGCGTGTGTCGTCGATGTTGAAGGCTTTCATAATTCGTTTAACGAGACGTAACTGATCATCACTGTCCATGATTTGAAAGTTTTCTTTTAATCCCGCATCACGCCAATGTGCACGTAATAATCGATGCGCTAAGCCGTGGAATGTCCCTACCCACATACCTTGTGGAGGCACCCCCACTAACTGCTCAATTCGAGATTGCATTTCTTTTGCTGATTTATTGGTAAAGGTTACAGCCATCAAGCTGTACGGCGAGATTTCATACATGTTCATTAACCATGCAATACGATGCACTAATACCCGCGTCTTGCCACTGCCTGCCCCAGCTAAAATGAGTGTGTTTTGTAACGGCGCTGCGACAGCGTCTCTCTGCTTATCATTTAAATCATCTAAAATAAAAGAAACGTCCATTCATTGCCCGCCGTATTTAAACTGTCATATAAGTTGCGTATAAAAGATATTGAGACCAAAAATAGGTTGATTTTTGATCAAAAATAGTGTTTTTTAAAACATATTACTTGTTGTATGCCTATTTTGGCTTTTTTCACTGGTCGATGACAGTAATCAATACATTCTCTGTCATCTTGGTTAATTCAGAGAGGAATCACGATGAGCAAGTCTACTCAAATGTTAAGTGAAGTGAAAACAAATATTCTTTACGCTTCCATGTCGATAGACAACGAGAAAAACGAAAAGGATCAAAAAGAAGGCAGTATTCGCATGTTAAAAGCGAGACGCTCTATTGAAGATTATCTGGAGGAAAAACGATTAAATGAATCCATTTCAAATGGGTGGGACTTAAACTAACACTCTGGATTAAATCGTACCCTCTTAGGGTTAGTAAACATTTGCCTCAGCGTTCATGCCCGTTGCTTTATTAACCCTTAATGATGTTTTTTTACCGCTTATAATACTATCTACAGCGGCGTCTTGCCGTATCAAAAAATTACACTTCATACCCATCATTTTTCATATAAAAACGGTCTCAAGGTAGCGGAGTCAAGCCGCATCGAGTAATATATCCACAAAATTTATACCCTCATTTAAATGTACTAAAAACGGTAAATAACCCTATTGGGGAGTCACCATGTTTGCACATATTCAAGCCGCTCCAGCTGATCCTATTCTTGGCCTAAATGACGCCTACAACAATGAAACCAATCCTGAGAAAATTAATCTAGGTGTTGGTGTTTATAAAGATGAAAAAGGCAATACACCGATTCTTCAAGCAGTAAAACAAGCTGAGGAACGACTACTAGAACAGGAGTTAACAAAAAGCTATTTAAGTATCGAAGGTACTGAGAATTACCGACAAACTGTTCAAACACTATTATTTGGTGACAATCACCCAATTGTTCATAAAAAACTGGCTCATACCGCCCACACACCAGGAGGAACAGGGGCATTACGTGTTGCTGCCGAATTTATTAAAAAGCATCTGCCAGAAGCGACTATTTGGGTAAGCAATCCAACATGGGCAAACCATCAAGCGATTTTCCAATCTGTTGGCTTAGAAGTCGGCAGCTATGCCTACTATAATGCAGCATCCAAAAGTTTGGATTTCGAATCACTATTAGCAAGCCTTTCTCAAATACCTGAAGGGGACATTGTTCTCTTCCATGGTTGCTGCCATAACCCAACGGGGATTGACCCAACAAAAGACCAATGGCGACAGCTAGCCAAATTATGCAGTAAACAAGGCTTTCTACCGTTATTTGATTTCGCTTACCAAGGTTTTGGTGTCGGCCTAGAGGAAGATGCTCAAGGGTTACGCGCTTTCTCGGAACAAGTGCCTGAGATGCTTATTGCCAGCTCTTTCTCTAAGAATTTTGGCTTGTACAATGAACGTGTTGGCGCCATCACCATTGTTTGTGAAACACCAGAACAAGCCGATGCATCGTTTACTCAAATCAAACGCGCAGCAAGAACCAACTACTCTAATCCACCAGCACATGGTGCGGCGATTGTGACAGAAATCTTATCCAATAAAGTATTACGCAGCTTATGGGAAATGGAATTACAAAGCATGAGAACTCGCATACACGATATGCGTGGCTTGTTTGTTAGCACATTGAGATCAAAAGGCGTCGAGCAAGACTTTTCTTTTATCTCTAAACAACAAGGTATGTTTTCTTTTTCAGGACTCAACCCAGAACAAGTCGCTCAACTTAGAAAGCAATACGGCATCTATATCGTGGGTTCAGGACGCATCAATGTCGCTGGTATGGCGCATGATAATATGGATCCTTTATGCTCAGCTATTGCAGCCATACTCAAGCAAAGTTAATCTAAGAAGGCTCGTTACGTTTTTATAAAAGGCAGATCATCGATTTGCCTTTTTTATTCGACTCTATTTTTCATCCAGAGTGGGCGAATTCAGTCATTGTGTAACGCTCTTAAAATGTATTTTTCAATTACTAAGGACATATCATGTCAGCCACATTAATTTACTGTTATGACCCTATGTGCAGTTGGTGTTGGGGATTTAAGCCAACTTGGCAAGCATTGCAAAAAGCGTTAGAGCCAATCATAGAGTCTGGTGACCTTTACATTAACACAATGCTCGGCGGCTTAGCTGTCGACTCAGACGCACCAATGCCCCCACAGATGCAAACTCTGCTACAGGGCACATGGGAACGCATTGCAAGTCAATTAGGTACAAAGTTTAATTTTGATTTTTGGACTCAATGCCAACCTAGACGCTCAACTTACCCTGCCTGTCGTGCGTGCCTTGTCGCAAGAGACCACAATTTAGAATCAGACATGATGTCAGCGATTCAAGAAGCTTATTATTTAAACGCCCAAAACCCTTCTGATGTTGAAACATTAAGCCATTGTGCAGAACACATCGGGCTCAATCCCATGCAGTTTAAAAAAGCCATGCAACATACTAAAGAACAAGGATTACTGGAAAAAGAAGTCAACAGTGCTCGCAGTTTAGGCTTAAATTCATTCCCTTCTTTAGCCGTCTTAAAAGGTGATAAATTGGTGCATATTCCTTTAGATTACGAAGACATAACATCCATGTTGAACGACATAAAAGCGGTGATATAATTCTATCACCTCTTTTACACTCGTTCGTAATAACGGCCGTTAGCGTGATAAACACAATTCAAGAGCATTAAGTAACTGGTCTATTTCTTGCTCATTTGTGTAATGGACAAAAGACAATCTTAATACACCGGTTTCTGTATTAACTCCCATTGCTTCTAATAATCTCACCGCATAAAAGTGCCCTGTACCGCAAATAATACCTTGTTTTATTAACGCCAATGCCAGCTGTTGCGGTGTTTGGTTCTTAGGTACCAAAGAAATAACTGCCGTCCTTTCTTGAGGGTTGGATGAACCTAACAACGAAAGCTGTGGGTGCCCGTCAACAAAAGACAATACCCGCGATAGCAAAGGGGCTTCTGCGAAATGTATCAAAGACCGAACCCGTTTTGCTTTTTCTTGGACATCAGCCGCCTCAGGATAATGATGATCATGCAGTACATCAAAATAATCAACAACGCCTCGACTTGCTGCAACTTGCGCATGATCGGGTCCAGCAGGTACAAACCATTTATGCCTGTATTCACCATTAAAATAATGTGATTGATTACCTAACGCTTCCGCACAGTCTGGACGAATGACCATCACACCAATGTGAGGCCCATACACTTTATAAAGAGAAAACAAATAAATATCTGCGTCTAGAGCACCAACATTCGGCAATTCATGACCAGCGTACGACACACCATCAACCACAGTTCTCACACCACACAGTTTGGCTTTACGGCAAATTTCAGCTACAGGGTTGATGTGCGCCACCACGTTTGAACAATGTGGGAACACGAGTAACTTCGTTTTATCGGTAAACAATGTGTCTAATTGAGAAACGTCCAATTGCCCAGTAAGCGGATCAATTGGCCATTCTTTCACAACAACGCCTTTTTTTGAAAGACGGCGCCAAACGCCCGAGTTTGCCTCATGATCTTGATTGGTGACGACGATTTCATCTCCTTCATTCAAAATATCACCAAATGCCTGTGCCAGCACATAGGTATTTTGAGAAGTGGATGGACCAAGGTGCACATCTTTCGCCTCAACATTTAAATACTCAGCAAGCCTTTTATGGGATAAATCCATCTGTTCACCCGCCTTTTGAGACGCTGGATGCAGATGATAAGGCTGCAATTTCGTTTCTTTATAATAGTGCGTCAAATGATCAATCACCTGTGTGCAGGCATACGATCCTCCCGCATTATCAAAAAAAGCCTGCCCTTGAAGAGACGGCTCTGCAAAAGCGGGAAATTGTGAGCGAACAAACTCAATATCTAAACTAGGGGTCATAAACCTCTCCATATAAGGGTGAAATTCTTAACTCAAGTATAGAAATTAATTGACACAAGGTGTTTGCAATCTCTAGGCTAAAACGCTAGCTTAATACACTTTTTTTGCACGATAGGTCGACTTAATGACTGAAATTTGCCTTGATAGGATAGATCATAAAATTATTACCGCATTAGAACAAAATGGCCGTGCCAGTAATATTCAGCTCTCAGAACTGGCAAATTTGTCTCAATCACAATGTTTGAGGCGGATAAGGAAACTGGAAGAGCAAGGAGTAATCAATGGCTACCATGCTCATATCAACTATGAAAAGTTAGGCTACAGCGTGGTTGCTTGGACATTGGTGACAGTCAATAAGGATTTGATCAATGCAAGAGACGAGGTTATGCATTTTCTACAAGAGGAAAACCGAGCTATTTCTGTGTTTGGCGTCACGGGGGACGTTGATTTAATCGTGGAAGTTAGCGCCAAAGACATGACAGAATTCACTGACCTTATTGTCAAGCGCCTTTATTCACACCCTGCCGTGCTCAGTACAAAATCTTATATGAAACTCGACACGGCCAAATTAAGAGGTGTTCCTGTTGTCTACTAACGCATTCAACTGGATAAATCAGCTAGCCAAAATCATGATTAATCAAATCTAGCATTGGGTTATAAACAGGCTCAATTTCTTCTTGGCACTCTGGTGGCTTTTTGGATGGCGTTTCAGACGTCTCTGTAGGATCGGCTCCCAAAGTATCTGACTCACTATCATCGACTGCCACAACAGGCTCCACTTCTTCTACTTTTGTTAGTGTTTCAATCAACCACAGAACCGTTGTATCAAGCTCTTCCGTTGTCAGGTTCAACGCCAACCATTCATTCGCACCATTTTCATAAAAAACGGATTTGCCTGATAACAGGCCTGATTTACGTGTTGTTTTCGCTATTTCCAATGCAGAGTCTAGAGAACCCGTTAGAGAAGCATCAAAACGCAACCATAGAAAACGCCCTCCTTTCGCCAGCATCACACTGACTTTTTCACCTAATGCAGAGTCTAATTGTGCTTTGATACGTTCGGATTTCCTCCAAATAGCACGGGCTAAACCATTAAGTTTTCTATTCAAGTTTTGTTTTACGCCTTGTAAAAACCCATTTTGAACACCTAAGGATGGCGTTAGTTGGGCAGCAAAAAAAACATGATTAAAAGAAGCAAACTTGCCATCCAGCAATACCCAAGCGATGTCATTACCATATTGATCAAAGTGCTCAAACGCCCCAATATAGAGAACGCGCCCTTGAGTATCTAATGACTTATACGTAATTGGCCACTTACCTTTATAGCTAAGACAGGAGGACATGTCCCATTCAATGGCCAACAAGTTTTGTTCATCTAATAAAGCAATCCAACGTCTTAAGCTTAAATTACTAATTAGCTGACCCGCTGGTAACGAAAATTGCCCAGGTAATACCACTAATCTGATTTTTTGTTCTTTAATACACGCACGAGCCAAATCCAAATCTACTCCGTGATTGCCTGCGGTAACCACAACAGGGACTCGACCTAAATCCAGCAGAGTTTGAGTAAGACGATAATCACACGGAGCAATAACCAGAACCTTATCTTTTACTTTGGTTAATTGCTGCACCGCTTGAGTAAAGATCGCCTGCGCGCTGCTCCCCAACCAAATAGAATCCGACTTACTTTGGATACCAAGCGCAGTTAAATGTTCATTCACACCATCAAGAACAGCCTTGTCTCCTTGCCCAATCGCCGTTTGTGATTTCGCACCTAACGTAAATAAATCGCTCTTCATTAATGGATGAACTTGCCCTGTCAGCGCAGTTTGGTTAAATGCACGTTGATCAAAAGGCAATAAAGCAGCGGTTGTGAGCGTCTGTGAAACATCACTTAAAATAGGAATAGCGGCGCGCAGCTGAGAACGATGACAGACAAAATAACCTGATTTGGGCTGTGATTCAATCCAGCCCTCTTTTACCAATACTTCATAACCATGGATGACGGTGTTTAAGCTAACACCTTGCTCTTTTGCAACCGACCGCAACGAAGGCATTTTATCACCAGCAACAAAAGCACCTTTCGCAAGCTGCTCCTGAAACCAGTCAATTAGGTTTTGATAAAGAAATTCCGTCATTTTTTGTACCTTTTAAATATATAAAATGAAACTCTGTAACTAATAATGGTCGTGAATGAAGTATTTTCCAACTAAAAATAAAAAATAAAATCGTAAGTTCTATTTTTCTGGCGACTTCAGGTACAATGAAATGACTCGAAAATATTTAGCATGAGTCAATCTATGGTATTTGATCCTCACTCTATTCGACAAGAATTCCCTATTTTACAACAGCCAGCGAATGATCATGCGCTGGTGTATCTAGACAACGCTGCGACAACTCAAAAGCCAATGTTCGTCTTAGAACGATTGCTCGGGTACTACCAAACCTCCAATGCCAATGTCCATCGTGGTTCTCATTTCCTAAGCGATCAAGCCACCTCTCAATTTGAAAGGGCTAGGCAAGTTGTTTCTCGATTTATCAATGCGCCCGAGTACGGACAAGTCATTTGGACAAAAGGCACCACCGAAGCCATAAATATGGTGGCTTACGGCATTGAACACCTTATTGACCCAGAAGACGAGATCCTCATATCCAGCCTTGAACATCATGCTAATTTAGTGCCTTGGCAACAACTTGCTTTCCGTACAGGTGCACGATTAAGAGTCATTCCTTTTACGTCTGATGGTTTATGGCAACCCGAATACGCAAGTTACTTCTCAGAAAGAACCAAAATTGTTGCCTGCACCCAAGTTTCGAATGCCATTGGTGTGCCGCTCCCTGTCCAAGACGTTATTCAACACGCGAAGCGAGTTAATGCCATTACCCTAATAGATGGCGCTCAAGCTGTGGCCCATTATGAAATTGACGTGGACCAATTAGATTGCGACTTTTATGTTTTCTCTGGACATAAAATGTATGGCCCTACAGGAATAGGTGTACTTTATGGAAAAACAGATGCTTTAGACAGCTTATTACCTTCTCAAACGGGAGGCGAAATGGTACTGCACGTTACTTATCAAGCAACAGAGTTTAATGTGCTTCCTTATCGCCTTGAAGCAGGTACACCAAACATTGAAGGAGCCGTTGGTTTAGCCGCTGCCTGTGAATATTTGCAAAAGCACGACCGAGAATCACTGCTTCAGTGGGAACAATTCTTAGTCCAAAGCGTTCATGCGTTATTAGGAAACAGAACCGATATTGAAATTTATTCCCCTAAAGACACTTGTACCCTTGTTTCTTTATCGGTAAAAGGTCCTCATATTATGGATTTAAATGGCTATCTAGACAGCAAAGGCATTGCCGTTCGTGGAGGCAGCCATTGTGCACACCCTTTGATGGCGCAATTAGGGGTATCTGGCACATTAAGAGCGTCTTTTGCTTGCTACAATACCATAGAAGAAGCCGAGTACTTTGCTAACACTTTACTGGACGGCATTGAGTTTTTATCCGAGGATTAATGTTAATGAGTTCATTCTCTCATCAACGTATTAAAGAGCAACTACAGGCATGTCGCAGTAAAGAAGACACCTTTAAAACATTGGTCACCTTAAGCAAAACCTTATCGAGACTCAGTGCAGAAGAAAAAACCAACAATAATCAAGTAAAAGGGTGTGAAAGTGCCGTTTGGCTTATTATCGATAATGAAACAAATGTTCCTCAATTCAGAGCCGACAGCGACGCAAAACTAATGAGAGGCGTGTTAGTTGCGATATTAAGCATACTGGAAGGTAAAACCATCACCGAGATTCAAACAATGGATTTGAAGGCTAAACTGGCTGAATTTAACTTATCCAGTTATCTTACCACGTCCAGAACAAACGGCGTATTGTCCATATTGGATAAAATCGCGCAAAAATAAACCGAGCTTTGTCTTTTCTTATCGACGTAGTCATTCTTAAAGTCATCCGTGAATTTAGCGACATTTTGAATGGTTTCAGTAGGGTTATATAGGAATTTATAGTGACGAGCATTGATTGGGTACACCAGTCCATATAGACAGTAAAATAGAAGGTTCAAAGAGCCTAATTACCACGTTATTATTTTCCCAACCACAAGCCGCAAAAGGCTCTAACACACCGACAGCCATTCCTGCCGCAATCATGGCATAATCCGTATGGGAAGTATCAGTCATAATTTGTATTGTCATTCAGTACACTACCTAGTTCACTTCAATAAATCAGAGTGCTGTCTACGATAGTAAGCACAAACTCTCCTCTCAAATCTTGTTCCGTAATAATGTCTTTTTGCGCTAAAGGATGATCTGGCCAATCACTTAATCGGTTTTCTTCCATTATGCTCAAACACATATCAACCTGCCATTTTAGCCAGTTTTTCCAAGACTCTTCCAGCAGCTACTAGCCCAAACGTCGCGGTTACAACCGTACTTGAGCCAAATCCTGAATCGCATCCAAGTTTGGTGTTCGCCCCCCAGTCAGGGCGCTGTAGACTAATATTACCATCTTCATGTTGATATCTAAGTTGCTCAGTAGAATACACACACTCAACTTCAAAACGTCGCTTGGTATTCTTAGGGAAATTGTTATGACGCCTTAAAAAGTTTCGTAGTTTAGCGGCTAATGGATCTCTTTCTGTGCGGGATAAATCTGCTATCTGAACTTTCGTCGGATCAATTTGACCACCCGCACCACCAATCGTAATAATCTTAACTTTATTACGGCGGCACCATGACACCATTGCGGCTTTTGGTTTTAGGCTGTCGATCGCGTCGATTACATAGTCGTATTGGTTGTTGAGCAATTCAGCAGCATTCTCTGGTGTCACAAAGTCTTCAACAGCATTCAATTGGCAATTAGGATTGATCAGTTTGATACGTTCGGCCATGACATCCACTTTGGCTTTACCAACGCTCCCGTCCAAAGCGTGTATCTGACGGTTGGTATTCGTGATACAAACATCATCCATATCAATTAATGTAATCTGACCAACTCCCGAGCGCGCCAATGCTTCTGCAGCCCAAGCTCCTACCCCACCAATTCCAACAACACAAACATGTGCTTGAGTAAAATGTTCATACGCTTTAACACCGTATAAACGCCTGATCCCACCAAAACGCTGTTCTTCTGACACCTATAACACCTCAAAATCAAACTAAAAATCGCATCTTTAAACCAACTTGATTAGAATCAAATTCTACTAATTTTGACTCAGTTTTACTTTCATGAAATACCGCAAATAAAAAGGTTATACGGAATGATTCAACAAGCATTTGAACAACTTGGTCTTACACCAAGAGAGACCCAATTGTATCAAACCTTATTACAACTTGGACCAGCCTCTATTCGAGACATCGCTGAAAAAAGTGGTATTAATAGAGGTGCTGCGTACGAATCACTTAAACAGTTGCAGGTTAAAGGAATTGTTAGTTATTTTCCTAAAGGAAAGCGCCGCTTATTTTCAGCAGAAAACCCTGACATTTTATTAAGACTTGCTGAAGAAAAACAACAACGCTTAGAAAAAACCATCGAATCCCTTAAAACAACTATTATTCCAAATTTACACCAACAACAACCAGATTATAATCAAACAAACGTGCGTTATTATGAAGGCGATGATGGTATTGAATGGGTATTAAGAGACATTTTGGACGTTGTTTCTCAACAGGATAACAAAGAATATTGTGTTTTTTCTTCTAAACCAATACGACCTTATTTATATCGCCCCTTTCCAACCTATACAAAACATAGAGTTAAACTGGGCATTAATGTGAAAGTGATTGCCATTGGAGATGGTGGTGAAGAAGCCGAATTATCCGAACGTAAATGGATAAAAACAGATGGGGCTGTTGATGCTAGCTATATAGCTATCTATCCACCAAAATGCGCTATTATTTCTCTGGCCAGTAATAATTTTCCATCGGCTGTTGTTCTGGAATCAAAAGACATATCTAAGGCACAACAGATTATTTTTGATACTTTATGGAAATTATTGTGACATCCTTTTTAAATAGATGTAAAAAAACCACCTTTGTTTACACTAAGGTGGTTTTTTTGACTTGGTACGACTAAATCAATTATTTATGACGTAATTGACTGATGGTTCGTAACCTAGCTACAGCTTCCGCTAGTTCAGCAGACGCACGAGAAAAATCAATATCCGCGTTTTGTTGGCTCAATAATTCTTCTGCATGTTTCTTCGCTTCTAACGCAGCCGCTTCGTCCAGATCGTGTGCACGAATAGCGGTATCTGCCAAAACAGTAATACAATGTGGCTGTACTTCAAGATAACCACCTGATACGAAGATTAACTCTTCTTCACCGTTTTGTTTAACCACACGAACAGGGCCTGGAAGCAGTGGTGTCAATAGCGCTGCATGACCAGGTGTAATACCTAGATCACCATAACTACCGGATGCCACAAGAGTCTCTACCGATCCAGAGAAAATCTCTTGCTCAGCGCTTACGATATCGCAGTGAACTGTGATAGCCATAAGATGCCTCTCTTATTCAGGCTTAACCGAAGCTTAGAAAACTAAACTTCGGTTATGCATGGTTAAAGTTTCTTAGCTTTATCAACGGCTTCGTCAATGCTGCCAATCATATAGAACGCTTGTTCTGGTAATTCATCAAACTCACCGTCTAAAATACCTTTGAAGCCACGAATAGTGTCTTTCAAAGAAACATATTTACCAGGTGCGCCTGTAAATACTTCAGCTACGAAGAAAGGCTGAGACAAGAAGCGCTGGATTTTACGAGAACGGTTAACCGTTTGTTTATCTTCTTCAGATAACTCGTCCATACCCAAGATAGCGATGATGTCTTTCAATTCTTTATAACGCTGTAATACAGTCTGAACACCACGAGCTACATCATAATGTTCTTGACCAATTACAAGAGGATCTAACTGGCGAGACGTACTATCTAGTGGATCGATTGCAGGATAAATACCCAATGCAGCAATATCACGAGACAATACAACAGTAGCATCCAAATGTGAGAATGTTGTTGCTGGAGATGGATCTGTCAAATCATCCGCAGGTACGTATACCGCTTGGATAGATGTGATAGAACCCGTCTTAGTAGAAGTGATACGTTCTTGAAGAACGCCCATTTCTTCAGCAAGAGTTGGCTGGTAACCTACCGCAGAAGGCATACGACCCAACAATGCAGATACTTCAGTACCCGCCAATGTGTAACGATAGATGTTATCTACAAAAAATAGTACATCACGACCTTCGTCACGGAATTTTTCTGCCATGGTCAAACCAGTCAAAGCAACACGTAAACGGTTACCTGGTGGCTCATTCATTTGACCATAAACAAGAGATACTTTATCGATTACGTTCGAATCCGTCATCTCATGATAGAAATCGTTACCTTCACGAGTACGCTCACCAACACCAGCGAATACAGAGTAACCGCTATGCTCAATTGCGATGTTACGGATAAGTTCCATCATGTTTACAGTTTTACCTACACCGGCACCACCAAACAGACCCACTTTACCACCTTTCGCAAAAGGGCAAACAAGGTCTATTACCTTGATTCCCGTTTCTAGTAGTTCATTACCAGAAGATTGTTCCGCATAGCTAGGCGCTGCGCGGTGAATCGACCAATTATCTTCAGCACCAATTGGGCCTTTTTCGTCAATTGGATTACCTAGAACGTCCATAATACGTCCTAGTGTTTTAACACCTACAGGAACAGTAACAGGGTTATTTGTGTTGTCTACAACTAGACCACGCTTCATACCTTCTGTTGATCCCATTGCGATAGTACGAACAATACCATCACCTAGTTGTTGTTGAACTTCCAACACCAACTCTCTACCCTCAATTGTAAGGGCATCATATATCTTTGGCACACTGTCACGTGGGAATTCCACGTCGATGACGGCACCTATAATCTGTACGATTTGTCCGCTACTCATGTTCGGATCCTCTATAATACCAAAATACCTTAAACCGCTGCCGCGCCGCTTACAATCTCAGAAATTTCCTGAGTAATCGCTGCCTGACGAGCCTTGTTGTACACCAGCTGTAGTTCATCGATGATATCACCAGCGTTATCCGTTGCGTTTTTCATAGCCAACATTCGAGCGGCTTGTTCACACGCAATGTTTTCAACAACTGCTTGATATACCTGAGATTCGATGAAACGAACCAATAAACCATCAAGAATTTCAACAGGTTCAGGTTCGTAAATATAATCCCAGTGGTGTTGTAATTTTTCATTCTCTTCTGCATTAAGCGGTAGAAGTTGCTCAACCGTTGGTTTCTGAGTCATCGTATTTATAAACTCATTAGAAACAACATATAAACGATCAAGACGACCTTCATCAAATGCATCCAGCATGACCTTAATACTGCCAACTAGGACAGAAGCTTCAGGCGCGTCACCTAAACCGGTAACCGCAGCTGTCACATTACCACCGTAGTTCTTAAAGAATGAAACAGCTTTATTACCGATTGCACAGATATCAACTTCGATACCGTTATCGGAAAACTGTTTCATATCTTTTAATGCTGTTTTGAATATATTTACATTCAAACCACCACATAGACCACGATCAGATGAGACTATGATATAACCAACACGCTTCGCCTCACGATCGGTAAGGTAACGGTGTTTATACTCAGGATTAGCATTAGCCAAATGGCCAATGACTTGGCGAATTCGCTCCGCATACGGACGAGAAGATCTCATACGATCCTGAGCTTTACGTGTCTTACTCGCAGCTACTTTTTCCATAGCACGAGTAATTTTACGTGTATTATTTATGCTCGAAATCTGTGTGCGTATCTCTTTTCCGACTGCCATAATGAACTGCCCTTGTGAGAATGTTAATTCACAAACAACAAATATGGATTGGTGATGTTTAGCACTAAACCAACACCACCAAAGCCATTACCAAGTTTGTGTTGCTTTAAACTTCTCGATTGCCGCTTTAAAAGTTGCTTCAATCTCGCCGTTATAATTACCAGTTTTATTGATGTCAACCATCAAATCCGCATGTTCGCTGTGCATATAGCCCAACAAAGATGCTTCAAAACTGCCAATTTTGCTTGTTTCAACATCTGCAAGGTAGCCATCATTAGCAGCGTAAAGGATAACGCCCATGTCAGCAACAGGCATTGGACTAAACTGTTTTTGCTTCATCAGTTCAGTAACCTGTTTACCGTGTTCTAATTGTTTGCGTGTTGCTTCATCAAGGTCAGAAGCGAACTGAGCAAATGCAGCTAGTTCACGGTATTGAGCTAATGCTAGACGAATACCACCGCCTAGTTTTTTAACTATTTTAGTCTGAGCAGCACCACCAACACGAGATACAGAAATACCAGCATTCATTGCAGGACGAATACCTGCATTGAAAGAGCTCGCTTCCAAGAATATCTGCCCATCAGTGATGGAAATTACGTTAGTTGGTACGAACGCAGATACGTCACCACCTTGAGTTTCAATGATAGGTAGAGCAGTCAAAGAACCAGTCTTACCTTTCACTTCCCCTTTAGTGAAGGCTTCTACATAATCCACATTGACGCGAGATGCGCGCTCAAGAAGACGAGAGTGTAGATAGAAAACATCACCTGGGTAAGCCTCACGACCTGGAGGACGACGAAGTAGCAATGAAATTTGGCGGTAAGCCCAAGCTTGTTTAGTCAAATCATCATACACGATCAACGCATCTTCACCGCGATCACGGAAGTATTCACCCATAGTACAACCAGTGTATGGAGCTAAGAACAGCATAGCAGCAGGGTCAGATGCACCCGCAGCAACAACTGTTGTATATTCCATTGCACCAGCTTCTTCTAATTTGCGAACTACGTTAGCGATAGTAGATTGCTTTTGACCAACAGCTACATAAACACATTTAATACCACTGTCTTTTTGAGCAATGATTGTGTCGATAGCAAGTGCTGTTTTACCAATTTGACGGTCACCGATGATCAACTCACGTTGACCACGACCTACAGGTACCATAGCGTCTACCGCTTTGTAACCTGTTTGGATTGGTTGATCCACTGATTGACGTTCAATTACACCAGGTGCAACTTTTTCAACGGCATCAGTTAGTTGTGCATTTATAGGACCTTTGCCATCGATTGGGTTCCCCAATGCGTCAACAACACGACCTAATAGTTCTGGACCGATTGGAACTTCCAAAATACGGCCAGTACATTTAACTTTTTGACCTTCTACAAGGTGTTGGTAGTTACCTAATACTACAGCACCAACAGAGTCACGCTCTAGGTTTAATGCCATACCAAAAATACCACCAGGGAATTCAATCATTTCCCCGTACATTACGTCAGCTAGACCGTGAATCAATACGATACCGTCTGCTACGCTGACTATTGTGCCCTCATTTTGGGCATCAGAAGAGACATCAAGATTATCGATGCGCTTCTTAATGATCTCACTGATCTCAGATGGATTCAGTTGCTGCATGCTAAATTCCTCAACCCTGGTTTTGATTTTTCAAAACACTAGGAGTTTATCGCCTCGGCCAGTTTTGCTAATTTTCCGCGTACTGAACCGTCGATGATTAAGTCACCTGTTCGGATAACCGCGCCACCAATCAGGTCTGCGTCTGTTTCACTCGATAAATTGATCGTTCGATCTAATTTTTTACCTAATGAAACGGCTAATGTATTTTCTTGTTCAGTTGTAAGAGGAAAAGCAGATGTCACAACAACATCTACCGCTTTCTCATAATTCAACTTTAACTCGTTAAACAACGTTGAAATAACCGGTAATAATGTCAAACGATTATTTTCTGCTAAGGTAAGCAAAAATGCTTTCCCTTCAGTTGTGGTCACTTCAGTACATACATCAGCTAGAGCACTTGCCTTTTCTTCCGCACTAAAAGAAGGGTTTGCTAGAGCTTGTGAAAAATTACTATCACTTGCAGAATGAGCAAATATACTGAGCATATTGTCCCATTCAACAACTTGATTATTTTCACGTGCCACGTCAAACGCTGCTTTTGCATACGGGCGCGCGACTGTCTTTAATTCAGCCATTGGACCCTCGCTTAAAGCTCTGCTGCGAGTTTTTCAACTAGCTCGCTGTGGGCTTTTTCGTCAACAATGGCACCCAAAATTTTCTCTGCACCAGTCACTGCAAGTAGAGAAACTTGAGAGCGTAATGCTTCTTTAGCACGCATTACGTCTTGTTCAATCTCTGCTTTAGCGGCTGTTTGCAAACGTTGACCTTCAGTCAATGCTTGCTCTTTCGCTTCGTCAATAATTTGGTTTGCACGTTTGTTGGCTTGTTCAATAATCTCGGCTGCTTGAGCTTTGCTTTCCTTCAATGCCTGACTAGCTTGTTCTTGTGCTAGTTCAAGATCTCGGGAAGCACGATTCGCTGCTTCTAAACCATCTGCAATTTTCTTGCTGCGCTCTTCTAGCGCAGCAATAACTGGTGGCCACACAAATTTCATGCAGAACCAGACAAAAATGGCAAACGAAATAGCTTGGCCGACGAGTGTGAGATTCAAAGTCACGCTAATGTCCTCGCTCTAAGTCGTTTAAAAAAGTTTTCAACTGAAAACTTAGCCAGCAACCTGAGTAATAAAAGGATTCGCGAATGTAAAGAACAAAGCGATACCAACACCGATCATTGAAACAGCATCTAACAGACCCGCAACAATAAACATTTTAGTTTGTAGCATTGGTGCAAGCTCTGGTTGACGAGCACTAGCTTCAAGGAATTTACCACCTAAGATGGCAAAACCAATGGCTGTACCCAATGCAGCAAAGCCTATTAGCATTGCTACTGCGATTGCCGTCATACTTACTACTAGTTCCATTTTAACTCCTAACTTTAAGTTTTAATTTACAAGGTTTAAAAAACAAGGGTATTACAAAAGCATTAATGTTCTTCGTGCGCCATACTTAAGTAAACAATTGTTAGCATCATAAAGATAAATGCCTGCAATGTTATTACCAAAATATGGAATATTGCCCATGGTACTGATAGTGCCCATTGAGCGAACCAAGGCAAAACAGCGATCAAAATAAAAATCAACTCACCTGCATATAAGTTACCAAACAGACGCAAAGCTAATGACACTGGCTTAGCTAACAAGCCTACCATTTCCAATAAAAAGTTAAATGGAATCATAATAGGAGTGTTGAAAGGTTGTAGTGTTAGCTCTTTGACAAAACCACCAACACCTTTAATACTAATGCTATAGAAAACAATCAAGAAAAACACAGATAAAGACATACCTAATGTTGCATTTATATCTGTTGTTGGCACTATTTTAAAGTACTCAAGACCAAAAATATTCTTAGCTACCAATGTCGGTACAAAATCAACAGGTACCAAATCCATCAAGTTCATTAAGAATATCCAGACAAAAATTGTCAAAGCCAAAGGTCCTATAACCTTACTTTTGCCATGAAAACTTTCTTTAACTGATTTATCTATAAACTCAACCATCATTTCTACAAAGTTTTGAAGACCTGTTGGCGTTCCTGCAGTAGCTTTTGTAGCAGCCATGCGAAATAGCCATAAAAACAATATACCAAGACCTATAGAAAATCCCATAGTGTCTAGATGAATTGCCCAAAAGCCCATATCAGATGCCTGTTGAGATGTTTCCGCAATACCCCAGCTACCATCAGGATGTTGACCATAAGTCAAATTCTGAAGATGGTGCTTTATATATTCGGAAGGAGTTAGATTTTCACTAGCCATACACTATCCACGCCCTTTTAATAATAAAAAATCGTTCCCACATCATAGATTCAATGTCGTATGAATGCTGGGGTGAGCCAATGACTCAAAATTGCTAATACGAAACCGATAAAAAAGGCTCCAATAATTAAAGGTTTTACTAAAGCAAAAGTTAACGACAATATCACGGTAGTCATCACTAACTTTCCTGCTTCACCTCGGTAAAAAGATTTCACTATGTATTGAGCAGATCGAACACCATTATTTCCAAATACTCTAACAGCAAAATACAAACTTGGTAGCAAACTAGATAAAGTGCCTAATAAAAAAGAATAAGCAGATGCACTATCAAAGCTAATCCAAATGACACCTGTAACAAAAAATGCAAAGATAAGTTGTGTGCCTAGAAATCGAAAAACAGACTTCTTTCTTACCTCTATTAACTCTCTAGAGCTGAGAGGTTTCTTACTTACCATTACATGCCCCTAAGCTATTGCTACCTTAGATCAAACAGCTCTTTTTATTTTCGACTGTAAATATTAACCTAGGATTTCTAAAATCCGACGCATTATATGGGGAATACGCCTTGCATTCAACTCAAAGTGCCTCAGAAATGAGCATATAATTATAGAATTGCATCATAACGGCATATTATAGCGTTTATACTTTAATTCTTGTTAAACCACTCACTAATTAGCAGCTCTAAATGCTCAGGATTACGATAATCAATAATTAATTTTCCCTTCCCTTTTGACGTTGATTGTATTTTCACATCCGTATTTAACCGTTGGCTAATCGTTGATTCATAACCGCTATAATCAGGAGCTTGTAGTTTATTCACATCCGAGCGTTCAGGGTTTTGTAAAGATTTAACTAAACGTTCAGTTTCTCTTACAGAAAGACTTTTAGTTACAACTTGAGACGCCGCTTGAATCTGTAAATCATGCTCTAAAGGCAATAAGGCTCTTGCGTGGCCCATCTCTAGATCGCCGTGTTCTAATAAACGTCTAACCTCGGTGGTTAACGTTAACAATCGAAGTAAATTCGCGACTGAAGAACGAGATTTACCCACCGTATCCGCGACCTCCTGCTGTGTTAAATGAAACTCCTCCACGAGTCGCTGCAAGGCAATCGCTTCTTCAACGGGGTTTAAATCTTCTCGTTGGATATTTTCAATCAAGGCTAAAACAATCGCATCACTGTCATCGACATGTCGCACAATAACAGGAACTTGAGTTAAGTCAGCTAACTTAGCCGCTCTCCAGCGGCGCTCTCCAGCAATAATTTCATAATTATTTGCATCAATAGGACGAACCACTATTGGCTGCATGATGCCTTGTGTACGAATAGAAGCGGCAAGTTCTTCTAATTGCGCAGGATTCATATCTCTACGCGGTTGAAACTTCCCTTTTTGCAACCAATTTAAGGGCAAATACGTTAATCCATTTACCTGTTCTGTTAATTCTGTATTTTCTTCAGACTCTGAAGACGAAATTTGAGGTGCTAATAGTGCATCTAGCCCTCGACCTAATCCACGTTTTTTTATCGCCATTCTATAAGCCTTAAATTACTTTTTAAACTTCTAACAAATTGCAGTTACTTAGTTTTGTTTTTACGGATAAATTCAGCCGCTAAAGCAAGATACGCCATCGCACCACGCGATTGCTTTTCATAGTGCAATACTGGAAGCCCATAACTTGGCGCTTCGGCTAAACGGATATTTCGAGGTATCACGGTATCGTAAACATTGTCTTTAAAATGCTTAATCAATTGCTGAGAAACATCGTGTGTCAGACTGGGTCTTGGGTCGTACATTGTTCTCAGAATACCTTCGATAACTAAAGAAGGATTTAATGATTCGGTAATTCTCTCAATAGTCTGTAGCAACGCGGTTAAGCCTTCTAATGCATAATATTCACACTGAACAGGGATCAGAACCCCCTGCGCTGCAGACATTGCATTGACTGTCAGCATATTAAGCGATGGTGGGCAATCAAGTAAAATATAGTCGAAGTCATTATCTACTTCATACAATGCTGCTCTTAAACGTGTTTCTTTACTAGGTAGATCCAATAAAACAATTTCAGCGCCTGTTAAATCTGAATTAGCAGGCAAAATAGAATAGCCTGCTGGATCGGTACTTAACATCGCCTCTTTTACACCATGGCTCCCCACCAACACGTCAAAGACGCTTGTAGTGAGCTCTTCTTTAGCAATACCACTCCCCGTTGTTGCATTACCTTGAGGATCTAGGTCAATAACCAATACTCTGCGCTTCATAGCAGATAAAGAAGCCGCTAAATTAACACACGTTGTTGTTTTACCAACACCGCCTTTCTGATTAGTTACGGCTATTGTTTTTGCCATTACTTACTTCCTTTACGAACCATTCTGACTAAGTGACGTTCGGCTTCCACGTTAGTGACTTTTAAAGGAGAGATATCTAAAACAACAACGTCTTTTGGTAATTGTTGAATTTCAGATTCAGGATAAACACCTTTCATTGCTAAAAAATTACCGGTTTTATTTGGCAGAAGTAACGTCCAGTTAATCATGTCTTCCAAAGAAGCAAATGCACGAGAAATAACGTGATCGTAATGACCCTTTAATGCATGTTTTTCAACTCGCTCATTTAAAATGATGGCATTTTTGATACCTAATTCCATTTTAACTTGAGTAAGGAAACGTGTTTTTTTCCCATTACTGTCTAGTAACGTAAAATTTTTCTCAGGTAAACAGATAGCCAATATTATACCAGGCAACCCGGGGCCTGTTCCCACATCTATAATCTCTTTCCCGGTGATAAAGGGTAATGTTGCAAGACTGTCCAACAAATGCAAATGTATCATTTGTTCAGGATCTCGTATTGCTGTTAAGTTATACGCTTTATTCCACTTTTGAAGTAATTCTAAATACTTTACTAAAGTAGAAAGCGTCTCGTCAGACAAGTTGACGCCCATTGAATGAGCGCCTTTTTTTAGAGTATCAAAATGTGTCACTGTTGAATCCGTCAGTTAATAGCCAATTGGCATCAGATTCTAGGCACTTTTTCGTGCAATCGCACGTTTTTTCAAACTGACTAGCAATAAAGATACGGCAGCAGGTGTTACACCAGGAATTCGAGAAGCTGCAGCAAGGGTCTCAGGTTTCATCTGAATAAGCTTTTGTTTTACTTCATTTGATAACCCTTCTATTACGCTGTAATCCATATTTTCAGGTAATGCTGTATTTTCTTGTCGACGCATACGCTCTATATCATCGGCTTGACGAGAAATATACCCAGCGTATTTAACCGCTATTTGAACTTGTTCTGATACTTGTTCAGAAACAGCGTCTTCTGGTGCATTTTTCAAATTAGCAACATCAGCATACTCTATTCCAGGGCGACGCAATAAGTCCATTAAGCTGTACTCGTGACTAATTGGCGTGTCCAATTTTGGATTAATTTGTGCTGCTTCAAGCGTATTTGGAACAATCCATGTGGCTTTTAAACGTGCGCTTTCAATTTCAATCGCTTCTCGTTTTTTACAAAAGGCTTCCCAACGAGTATCAGACACTAATCCAAGTTCACGCCCTTTTTCGGTTAGACGTAAATCAGCATTGTCTTCACGCAAAATTAAACGATATTCCGCACGACTGGTAAACATACGATAAGGTTCTTTCGTTCCCATTGAGATTAAATCATCAACCAAAACACCTAAATACGCTTCATCACGACGAGGGCACCAAGAATCTTTCCCTTGTGATAGTAGAGCGGCATTTAGCCCAGCAAGAAGACCTTGAGCGCCCGCTTCTTCATATCCAGTTGTCCCATTTATCTGCCCTGCAAAAAACAACCTCGGCATGTGCTTTGTTTCAAGAGAATATTTAAGATCTTGCGGGTTAAAGTAATCGTATTCAATGGCATAACCAGGACGAGTAATATGGGCGTTTTCAAACCCTTTCATAGAACGTACTAATTCAAGCTGAACATCAAATGGTAATGAGGTTGAAATGCCATTTGGATACAACTCATGTGTCGTTAACCCTTCAGGCTCTACAAATATTTGATGCGAATTTTTATCAGCAAAGCGAACAATTTTATCTTCTATTGAGGGGCAATAGCGTGGACCAATACCATCAATTACTCCAGTATACATAGGAGAACGATCCATCCCAGAACGAATGATCTCATGTGTTTTTTCATTTGTATGAGTAATAAAACAATTAATTTGAGCAGGATGTAACTCTTTATTGCCCATGTAGGACATAACCGGAGTAATAAGATCTCCCGGTTGAGGTTCCATAACAGAAAAATCAACGGTTCGTGCATCGATACGTGGTGGTGTACCCGTTTTCAGTCTATCAACTCGAAAAGGTAAGGCGCGTAACTTTTCCGCAAGACCAATTGAAGGTGGATCACCAGCACGTCCACCAGAGTGATTTTCTAATCCAATATGAATCAGACCACCTAAAAATGTTCCGGCGGTTAATACAACAGTATCGCTTAAAAAGCGAATGCCTGTTTGAGTAACAACGCCTCGTGCTTCACCGGACTCAACAATCAAATCTTCACAGGATTGTTGAAATAACCAAAGATTTTCTTGGTTTTCTAATGTATGACGAATTGCGGCTTTATATAAAATTCGATCGGCTTGTGCTCTTGTGGCTCTGACCGCAGGACCCTTCCGTGAATTCAATGTGCGAAATTGAATTCCAGCTTTATCTGTTGCTAATGCCATTGCGCCATCCAAAGCATCAATTTCTTTTACCAAATGAGATTTACCAATCCCCCCAATTGCAGGGTTACAAGACATTTGACCTAACGTTTCAATATTGTGAGTTAATAAAAGTGTTTTAACACCCATACGAGCTGAAGCTAATGCGGCTTCTGTACCAGCATGTCCTCCACCAACAACAATTACATCAAAACGACTAGGGAAATTCACAAAAACCTCATCTCTCAAAATGAATAAAAAACGAACAACACTTTTAATGGCGCTTAGTATATCTTCAAATATCGAAAAAGAAAGACTTCGATGGTTAGCTCCCCGGTCATCAATAAGATATAAATTAAAGTATCTTTATATTTCTTCTAATTATGTTTATATCTATATAGAGCTGATTTTTCTGTTGATAAATAGTAAAAATATATATAAATCATATTATTACAGCCTTTAAATCTTGTTGTAAACTACATGAATATGATGTGCTGTGAATAACACATTTATGTGTATAAAGTAGATAGTTATACAGTTGTGGAAAAATGAAGCCAACTTATTAAAAACTGTGCAAAACATAATGACTAGCTATCACCAAAGTTATTAACATCAGGTTTATACAGTATGGTTTTAACTATGTGTTTGAAAATAAAAGATTTTATTGTTTCTTTTGATAATTTAAACGCCTCTTCAAAAAAATACTATCCACAATAGACGTTATAAAAAAAGAACATTTTTTTCAATTTTTTCACTTTATGTGCAAAACTTTTCAAATTTTTAAAAATGTCAACGGTGAATAAGTCATAAATAAGAAATGAAATGTTAGAATCGAAAACGAAAATTAAGAGGGAGTGTGAATAAAATACGAAAATGAGATGGAGTCTGGGTGCGTACAGTATGAGAGTCTTCTATTCACTAACAGAAACAAGGACATCGATTTAATCATTCGATGTGATATACAGCCATATTTTCACTTCATATCTTTTATTGAATGAGAAGAGTTTGAAGGGCATTTGAGTGGTATTTTTTACCCACTGTATCTAAGCAGTGGAATAGATAAGGTGGCATGAAGAAAAAGGCTGAAGGACATTTTTATTATGATTGAATTCAAAATTTAATAGAAATGCCCTTAAGTTATTTAGAGCGAAACCATGGAGAGTTGTTATTTTCCTATGCAGAAAGATCCAAAAATACGTCCTAATAAATCATCACTAGTAAACGCTCCTGTTATTTCGTTAAGCGCGTTTTGTGCTTCCTTTAAATCTTCAGCGAGCAGTTCACCGGCACCAAAGCCATGAAGCTGATCACTGCCAGACACAAGAAACTTTGCCGTCTTATTTAACGCTTCTATATGGCGACGACGAGCAATAAAGCCCCCTTCTGTTGTACTGTCATACCCCATCACATCTTTTAAATGCTGAGTTAAATTTTCTATTCCTGTTTGTGTTTTTGCAGATAAAGAAATGACGGGAATGTCATTGACTGTATTCACTCCCGTACTTTCTTTTATTAAATCTATTTTATTTCGAACAATCGTAAGGTGATTGCGATTTTCTAATTTATTAACGAACTCTGGCCAGATAGTGGTAGGGTCTAAATTAGGTTCCGTATTACTATCAACCATTAATAGAATACGATCCGCTTTGTGTATTTCTTGCCATGCTCTTTGAATGCCTATTTGCTCAACTTCATCTGGGCTTTCTCTGAGCCCTGCTGTATCGATAATGTGTAAAGGCATACCATCTATATGGATATGCTCTCGTAAAACGTCTCTGGTTGTCCCTTCTATGTTGGTTACAATGGCGGACTCTTTACCTGAGAGAGCATTTAGCAAGCTTGATTTACCTGCATTTGGACGACCTGCAATCACAACATTCATCCCTTCTCTAATAATAGAGCCTTGCTTCGCTTCTTTTAGAACATCTTGCAGATTTTGTTGTATATTTGAGAGATCTCTTGCTACTTTTCCATCGCTGATAAAATCAATTTCTTCTTCAGGGAAATCAATGGCTGCTTCTACATAAATACGCAAATGAATAAGTGATTCAACGAGAAAATCAATTCGTTTAGAAAACGCTCCTTGAAGAGATCTTAATGCGCATCTAGCAGCCTGCTGTGATGATGAGTCGATTAAATCTGATATGGCTTCAGCTTGAGTTAAATCCATTTTATCGTTTAAAAATGCTCTTTCAGAAAACTCTCCAGGCCTTGCCAATCGTGCTCCTAGTTCAGTTGCTCTGCTTAATAGCATATCAATAATAACGGGGCCACCATGGCCTTGTAACTCAAACACATCCTCACCGGTGAATGAATTTGGACCAGGAAAATAGACAGCAATACCCATATCTATTTGTTCGTCATTACTGTCTTTAAAAGGAACATAATGAGCGTATCTAGCTTGAGGAGTAAATCCAATTATCTGTTGAGCAATTGTTAGACTGGCAGGGCCTGACAAACGAATAATTCCAACCCCTCCTCTTCCTGGTGGAGTTGCTTGGGCCACAATGGTGTCTTGATCAATAGAGTGACTAAAGTCGGTCATAAATTGGGATTTTCCTGATGTGTGAAAATAATTTTCTAGATTGTCTCCCAGCTTGTAAACAAGCGCAATAACTCTGTTTCGAGACACCAGCTTGAATGATCAAAAATGGATTTATAAATGTCATGGAGACAAGAGAGAGAAAATGTCTTTGATGAGTCAGATGATCTTATTTTATAAGTATTTAAATAAAAAAGGCCCACAATGTGAGCCTTTTTGGAATCGTTTTAAAAGATAAGTATTAAGCTTCTCTTTCGATTCGTTTTGTAATGATGTATTGCTGAATAATCGATAAAGTATTGTTGCAAACCCAATACAATACTAGACCACTTGGGAACCATAAGAAGAAAAACGTAAAAGCGATCGGCATGATTTTCATAATACGAGCTTGCATGGGATCTGGAGGTGTTGGATTCAACATCTGCTGACCAAGCATACTAAGACCCATCAGGATAGGTAAAACGAAGTACGGATCCATGTAAGATAGATCATCAATCCAAAGTATAAATGGTGCATGGCGTAGTTCAACACTTTCCATTAGTACCCAGTATAACGCTAAGAAAACAGGCATTTGTACTAAGATAGGTAAACAGCCCCCAAGCGGATTGATTTTTTCTTTCTTATAAAGCTCCATCATAGCGGCTGACATTTTTGTTCTGTCATCGCCATACTGTTCACGTAAACGAGTTAACTCTGGCCCAAATTTACGCATTTTCGCCATCGAACGATAACTTGCCGCAGAAAGTTTAAAGAACACTGCCTTAACACAGACTACGATCAAAATAATGGCTACACCCCAGTTGATAACAACAGATTGAATTGCTGTTAATAGCCAGAATAAAGGCTGAGCCAACCACCATAACCAACCATAATCTACGGTTAAATCTAAGTTTTCCGCCGTTGCTAAAAGTTGATCTTGTAGTTTAGGGCCGACATAGAATGTTGATGCTAGCGTGCCTTCTTGACCTGCTGCAATTTCAACACTGTTTCCTGTAAAGCCAATGAGGTTAAAGTCGTTATTTTTGCGTGCTTGAAGGGTAAAAGTTTGACCCTGCTCTGGAACCCATGCCGTAACAAAATAATGTTGAAGTAATGCAATCCAACCTTTTGTTGAGGTTATTTTCACAGGCTCTTCGGCCATGTCTGAGAAAGACACTTTCGAATAAGGTGTTTCTTCATTGGAGATAGCACCACCTAGGTAAGGCTGTAGCCCTAAGCTAGTCGTACTACTTGGATCTTCTGAATTATCACGTTTTATCTGTGCGAATAGATTACCTTTCCAAGCTGAATTAGATTGGTTATTTACAGTAATCAATTGACGAATCTTGTAGTCGCCTTCAGTAAAACGAAACGTTTTTGTGTATTGAACACCAAGTGCATCGGTGTAATACAAATTAACGTCTAAAGTTCCGTCACCTTCATTTAATTCATAAGACGTTTTTTCAGTCTTATAAACCGGACGGCCTTCTTTTGATGCGTCAGGTCCATTTGGACCGATCAGACCGCTTTGGGTAACGTAAGTACGTTGGGCACTATTTTCGAGAATGATTAATGGATCATCTTCACTAATAATACGCTTATATTGTAATAAAGAAGCATTGACGATATCGCCACCACTTGGATTAATTCCAATGTGTAACGTATCTGTGGTGACGCTAATGAGTTCACCTGATTTTATAACAGAAACGGTCCCCGGAATTTCCGAGTTACTGCTTGTTGTATCCGTAATAATAGCTGATGGTATATCGCTATCAGTACTTGTATTTGAAGGGGTTGATTGAGAGCTTTGAGCAACACTTTGTGTGGACGAAGAACCATAATCTTGGTTCCACTGTAAAAACAGCATATAGCCACTGACAAAAAGCGCACCCCATAAAAAGTAACGTCTGAAATCCATGGTATTCAACTAATTATTGATTGGTTAGACAATTGGTTCAAAAGAACCCTTTTAAAAACACGCGCTATTAAAACAGTCTTTTGCTGTTTTTTCAGCCTATTTTTGCTTTAAAGAGGCGTTTTTGGCTTTTGGGAAGAATTCTTAGACTTTTTAACGATTTGAATCCACGCTTTATCGAGTCTTTTCAATAAAGTTGCGTTATCAATATCTTTAATTCCTTGTCGAGAGAGGAACACAATATCAAATCCTGCTAGATCCAATTTGTGATGTCGAAAAGAGTTACGTACCAAGCGTTTAATACGATTTCTTCCAACGGCTCTTTTTTCCGTTTTTTTAGCGACAATCAAGCCTAACCTAGAAAGGTCATCGTTTCTTTTTGTTGCTAATAAGAGGAATTCCCCGGCAAAAACTTTCGAAGTAGTGTGATCGAATACGGTTTTATAATCCCCAGCCGTCAGAAGTCTGACTTGCCGGGGAAAACAAAAGTCGGTCATAAGCGAGATTATGCGCTTAGAACCTTGCGACCACGAGCACGACGACGATTTAGAATGTGACGTCCATTCTTCGTAGCCATACGAGCGCGGAAACCGTGATTGCGTTTGCGTTTTAAAACGCTAGGTTGAAATGTTCTTTTCATCTCTATTTACTCTTACTGAAGCAGTATTTCAGTTTTGAGGGTTAGCCTTAGCCAAGCCTCTACAATTTGATTCAAAATCAGGCGGCAAATTTTAATTAAGTTTGCTACGTAATTCAATGAATTTTAACTCTTTTTGATTAATATTTTTTCCACAATTCTATTCTACATTTATGCACAGTCTTTCTTTGTGATTTCTTGACTGCGTCGTGCTTACCACTATTTATTATCCACAAGTTGAAAGTGATTTACTTTTTTCTCATTTTAATTCATAAGGTTAAAGCTAGAAAAGCTGTGTATAAAAATGATCAAAAATATACAGAAGCTTGTTAATAATTTACATTTATATTCACAGGGTAAAGCAACCATAAACAGGTGTGTATAACTATTGGTGTTATTAACATTTCTCCTTCTTCAATAGTTTCTCAGTGAATAATTCTTTTTTTGTGGATAAGTTTTTCTTGGCACTGTATGATTTCATTCTATTTGTCTTTTTTATTATGGGGTATGCGTATCGTGTCTTTGGAGCATTGGGATCTTTGCTTAAAGCGGTTGCAAGACGAGTTCTCCGCTCAACAGTTCAATACTTGGATCCGTCCGTTACAAGTAGAGGTCTCTGATTTAGGTGATTTGCAATTAACCGCACCAAATCGATTTGTATTAGATTGGGTAATGAATAAGTATCAGACTCGTATAAAAGAAATCTTGTCTGAGATATATGGTAATGAGCCGTCCCCTAGTCTTATTTTTAGCGTGCGTTCACAAAGTATGGCGAAAGCGATAACATCTCCAACACCTGCGATTATATCGACGCCTGTAGCGATCGTTACGGACGATTCATCCAGACAACCTTTTAATACAGGGTTTGGATTAATGGACGGTGAATCAAATAGTCGTACGGACATTGAGTTCGAAGCACCATTGAAACTGAAAGAATCTTCTCTTATAGGGGCATTAGAGCCTTATGAGCAGGGTCAACTGCCTCTTAGCGCCACAAATCGTAAGGTAGAAGTTGAAGGTGGTATTAACCATGGAGCAAACTTAAACAACTCTTTTACGTTTGATAACTTTGTTGAGGGTAAGTCAAATCAACTTGCTCATGCTGCGGCATTGCAAATTGCAGAAAACCCAGGTGGTGCTTACAACCCTCTATTTATATATGGAGGGGTAGGTCTAGGTAAAACCCACTTAATGCAAGCAGTTGGTACTGAGCTGATGAGGCATAATCCAAATGCCAAAGTTGTGTATCTTCATTCAGAACGCTTTGTAGCCGATATGGTGAAAGCGCTTCAACTGAATGCCATTAATGATTTTAAACGCTATTACCGCTCTGTTGACGCTTTATTAATCGATGACATTCAATTTTTTGCGGGGAAAGATCGTACACAAGAAGAATTTTTTCATACTTTTAATGCCTTGTTAGAAGGTGGACAACAAATGATCCTTACGTGTGATCGATACCCTAAAGAAATTCAAGGGCTTGAAGATCGTTTGAAGTCTCGTTTTGGATGGGGATTAACCGTTGCGATTGAACCACCAGAATTAGAAACACGAGTTGCTATTTTAATGCGTAAAGCAGATGAAAGTGGCATTAAGTTGTCTTATGATTCTGCTTTCTTTATCGCACAAAAAATTCGTTCTAATGTTCGTGAATTAGAAGGTGCCTTAAAACGAGTCATTGCAAACTCTCATTTCACAGGTAGAGCCATTACGCCTGATTTTGTAAGAGAGTCGTTAAAAGATTTGTTAGCATTGCAGGATAAGCTGGTTAACATTGATAATATCCAACGAATTGTTGCAGAATATTATAAAATTAAAGTGAGTGATCTCCTATCCAAGCGCCGTAACCGCTCTATTGCCAGACCAAGACAAGTTGCTATGTCTTTAGCAAAAGAGCTAACTAGCCACAGTCTACCTGAGATTGGTGATGCTTTTGGTGGGCGTGATCATACCACTGCGCTCCATGCGATTCGTAAGATTAAAGAATTACAAGATACAGATTCTGATATCCGCGAAGATTACAAACAACTTATGCGAATTTTGACCACCTAATGATAGGTGATAAGTTAAGAAAACGGGGATCATAATGAAATTTTCAGTCGTCCGTGAGGCGCTACTTAAGCCACTTCAGCTTGTTGCTGGTGTAGTAGAACGTAAACAAACTATGCCTGTATTGGCTAATGTATTGGTAGAAGTTAAGGATAATATTCTAACTTTGACTGGGTCGGATTTAGAAGTAGAATTAATTAGTCATGTACCATTAGACGAATGCGAAGAAGGTCGTGTTACTGTACCGGCTCGTAAGTTGGTCGATATTTGTAAAAGTTTACCGGATTCAGCCGTTATTGAATTTCTTCTAGATGACCAAAAAGCAGTCATTCGTTCAGGTCGTTCACGTTTTAGTTTATCGACGTTACCTGCGGAAGAATTTCCAAATATTCAAGACATGCAAGGTGACTTATCTGTCATTGTTTCTCAATCAAGCGTCCGCCGCCTGATTGAAAGAACGGGCTTTGCAATGGCAAACCAAGACGTGCGTTATTACCTAAATGGTATGTTATTTGAGGTTGCGGATGGACAGTTACGTGTTGTTGCAACTGACGGACATCGTCTAGCAACGGCAATTGAAGATGCGCAAGTAACGGGTGACCTAACGCAAGTAATCATGCCTCGTAAAGGGGTATTAGAATTAAACCGCTTACTGAATGACTCTGAAGACACCGTTGAACTGCAAATTGGCAGTAATCACATCCGTGCCAAAGTAGCGGATTACGTCTTTACGTCTAAATTGGTGGAAGGTAAATTCCCTGATTACCATCGTGTCATCCCTCGTAATAATGAAAAAATCATTATTGCTGATCGTTTAGAGCTACGCCAAGTCTTTTTACGTGCATCGATTCTATCGAATGAGAAATACCGTGGTGTACGTCTGATTCTAAAAAATGGCATGTTGCAGGTTTTTGCAAATAACCCAGAGCAAGAAGAAGCGGAAGAGTCTGTTCTTGTTCAATATCAAGGTGACAACCTTGAAGTAGGCTTTAATGTTGGTTATTTATTGGATGTGTTGGGTGTAATTAACAGTCAAGAAGTGCGCATTTTATTAAATGATTCAAACAGCAGTGCCCTAGTGGAAGAATCCCAAAGCCATGCTGCACAGTATGTTGTAATGCCAATGCGTCTATAATATGGCTTCTCGATGAACCGTTTACAGTAATAAATGTAAACAGCCTCTGATTGAGCAATCTCCATCAGAGGCTGTTTATTATCTGAATATTTCGAGAAAAGGTTATTGGTAGCATGTCTATAGTCCGTTTGGACATTTCGAAAGTTCGTAATCTCGAAAAAATTTCGTTTGAACCTTCTCCTCAAGTGAATTTAATTTCGGGTGTTAATGGAAGCGGTAAAACATCCATTCTTGAAAGCATTCATCTGTTGTCTTTTGGGCGCTCCTTTCGGAGTTACAAACATAAAACCTACATCCAGCATGATCAAACGGAGAGTGTTGTGTTTGCTCAATTGAGCACACAACACAGCGATTTGATCTCTATGGGATTAAGGCGTGCTCGTGATGGTGAGATTGAAGTACGAATCCAAGGTCAGAAAGTACAATCGGTTGTCGAGCTGGCAGAACGTTTGCCAGTACAGCTAATCAACCCAGATGCGTTTCGATTATTAGAAGGTTCTCCGAAGATCCGTCGTCAATTTGTGGATTGGGGAGCCTTTCATTTCGATAATGGCTTTATAAATGCTTGGCGAGGGTGGCAAAAAGCATTAAAACAGCGCAATTCCTTGCTTAGACGTGGTAAAATATCGTCCAGTTTATTAATGGCTTTTGATCATGAATTGGTTCGTTTAGGGGATATGGTAAACCAGTATCGCTTAAATTATATTAGCCAACTTACACCGATTTTTTTATCAGTATTAGCTGAATTATCTGATTCAATTCAGGTTCGTTTGGTGTTTTCTCAAGGGTGGGACGCGACAAAAAGCCTGACGGATACAATGACGTTATCTTGCCAACGGGACATAGACATTGGTTACACTCAAGTAGGGCCTCAAAGAGCAGATTTGAGAGTAAAGACCGACGCTGGAGACGCATTAGATACCCTATCGAGAGGACAGCAGAAGTTAGTTGTTTCTGCTCTTAAAATTGCCCAAGGCAAAATGCTTATTGAAATGGGCTGCCCTTTGGTATTTTTAGTGGATGACTTACCTGCAGAATTAGACAGTCAGCACAGGCAAAAGTTGTGTGCTTTGTTAGAAGCGTTAAATAATCAAATTTTTATTACCAGTGTTGAGCCAGATATCATGGATTACACTTGGTCCGACACAACCGACGTTCGTCACTTTGAAATGAAAGACGGCGAATTGTCTTTATCCGAGCGAAGGTTTGCAGGAGAGTTAAATGAGTGAAAATAGTTACGATTCGTCCAGTATCAAAGTATTAAAAGGCCTTGATGCCGTTCGTAAAAGACCAGGAATGTACATCGGTGATACAGATGATGGAACAGGTCTGCATCATATGGTATTTGAGGTTGTCGATAACTCAATTGATGAAGCATTAGCGGGTCATTGCGATACAATCACTGTGACTATTCACCCAGATGAGTCTATCTCTGTTTCAGATAACGGCCGTGGCATCCCTGTTGATGTACACGAAGAAGAAGGCATATCGGCAGCCGAAGTTATTATGACGGTACTGCACGCTGGGGGTAAATTCGATGACAACTCCTATAAAGTGTCTGGTGGCCTTCATGGTGTTGGTGTCTCTGTTGTAAATGCGTTATCTAAAAGCTTGACGCTTACTATTCGTAAAGAGGGTAAAGTTTACGAGCAAGAATACGTTCATGGTGTTCCTCAAGCGCCACTGGCTATTATTGGTGAGTCGGACGGTGCAGGTACAACGGTTCATTTTGAACCTTCTGAAGAGACGTTTACGAACATTGTATTTGTTTACGATATTCTAGCGAAACGTCTACGAGAATTGTCTTTCTTAAATTCGGGTGTTGCTATTCATCTTAAAGACGAGCGTTCTGGTAAAGAGGATTTCTTTAACTATGACGGTGGCTTACGTTCTTTTGTTGAGCATTTGAATACCAATAAAACGCCAATAAATCAGATTTTCCACTTTATTTGTCAGCGTGATGATCTGGATGATGGTATCGCGGTGGAAGTCGCTTTACAGTGGAATGAAGGTTTCCAAGAAAACATTTATTGTTACACCAATAACATCCCTCAACGGGACGGCGGTGCTCACTTAGCAGGTTTCCGTGCTGCTTTAACTCGTACCTTAAACTCGTTTATTGAAAAAGAAGGCTTGGCTAAGAAATCGAAAGTAGCTACCACGGGTGATGACTGCCGTGAAGGTTTAACAGCAATCGTGTCTGTTAAAGTACCTGATCCAAAATTTTCGTCTCAAACGAAAGACAAACTTGTGTCTTCTGAAGTCAAAACCGCTGTTGAACAAGAAATGAGCCGTCGTTTTTCTGAATTCCTTTTAGAGTCTCCAAGCGAAGCAAAAATCATCGTTAATAAAATGATTGATGCTGCGCGTGCACGTGAAGCCGCACGTCGAGCTCGCGATATGACACGTCGTAAAGGTGCATTAGACATCGCTGGTTTGCCAGGTAAATTGGCGGATTGCCAAGAGAAAGACCCTGCTCTTTCTGAAATCTATCTAGTGGAGGGTGATTCCGCTGGTGGGTCTGCAAAACAAGGTCGTGATCGACGTACACAAGCAATTTTGCCGTTGAAAGGTAAGATTTTGAATGTTGAAAAAGCTCGCTTTGATAAAATGCTGTCCTCGGCTGAAGTCGGTACTTTGATCACTGCATTAGGTTGCGGTATTGGTCGAGATGAATTTAATGTCGAGAAATTGCGTTACCATAGTATCGTTATCATGACTGATGCGGACGTGGATGGATCTCACATTCGTACCTTATTACTGACGTTCTTTTTCCGCCAAATGCCAGAAGTGATTGAACGTGGTCATATCTTTATTGCACAGCCACCTTTGTTTAAAATTAAACGTGGTAAACAAGAGCAATATATTAAAGATGAACACGCTCTTGATCAGCACTTGATTGAAGTCGCGTTAGATGGTGCAAATATGTTCGTTAATGAAGATGCGCCTGCTATTCATGGCGAGCCTCTTTCTAAGATGATGCACGATTACATTCGTATAGAAGACGACATCAATCGTATGTCGCGTGTGTATCCTAGAGACGTAATGAGTAAGCTATTGTACTGCAAAAAGTTAACTCAAGACGATTTAAAAGAAGAAGCAACGGTCATTGAATGGGTTGACACAATACGCTCAATGATGCCTCTGGATGCTCGTACGGGTTTCCGTTTTGACTTCTCTGTTGAATTTGATGTTGAACGCAGTGATTACCTGCCTGTTGTAGAAATCATGTCTCACGGTGTATCGAATCGTTATCGTTTTGAAGCGGCTTTCTTCCATTCTCCAGAGTACAAACGTTTGGTAGACATGTCGGAATTAGTAAGTGAAATCTTTAGTAAAGAATCTTTCATTAAACGTGGTGAACGCCGTCAAAGAGTAGAAACGGTTGAAGAAATGAAAGCGTGGTTAATGAAAGAAGCATCACGTGGCATGTCCATTCAGCGATACAAAGGATTGGGAGAGATGAACCCAGATCAACTTTGGGAAACAACAATGGACCCAGATGCGCGCCGTATGTTGAGAGTGACCATTGACGATGCGGTTGCAGCCGATCAAATGTTCACTACCTTAATGGGTGACGAAGTAGAACCACGTCGTCACTTCATTCAAGACAATGCACTAACGGTTGAAAACTTAGACGTTTAATGTAAGTTTAAGTTTGTCAAATCTCATATTGAGTGGGATATCGTCTCATAAGTATGAGATATGATCTCATTTTGAATGATCTGTAAAAATAAAGCAGCCGGTTGGCTGCTTTTTTATTTACAATCTTCAAGATCATTATTGGAGTATAAAAATCACTTAGAAGCTTGTTATTGCATAAGTGGCAAAGGGCAGGTGTTAGAGGAAAATGGAGCTGTTCATGAAATCGAGGTTGGCACTGTTTACGTTCTTGATAAGAGCGATAAGCATGTATTAATTAATGCTAGCGAAGAGGACTTCGTACTAGTAAGTGTTTTTAACCCTCTTTTAAAAGGAACTGAAGTCCATTCTCTGGATGGCTCAGTTTCTTCAGCATATTAGTTGGAACCATGATATGAGTAGAAAACTAGTTGATTTTCTTTTCTTTTCTTTAACTCGCTATTTTCATCAAGATTGGCTGATCAATTAGTTCTCTTTATGGTTCCTTTAATAGTGTATAAATTGACGGGGAGTGCTTCGATATCAGGGATTGCTTTTTTCTAGAAACCCTCCCAAGGTTTTTATCTTTTCCGATTGCAGGGATCTTGTGTGATCACCTATCACCTTACAAAGTGATTAATTTTAGCCAAAAAACCCGATTTATCATTATTTCTTTAGGGTTGTTAGGGAATTTTTTTGTAGATAGTGTTTACTGGCTGATCGCAATTTCCGCGTTTACAGGTATTGCTACAAGCTTTGGGGCGATAGCTCGTGAGGTTATAATCCCGCAAGCATTTAAGCATGCTCGTTTAGAAAAAGTGATGTCTTTCACCTCTCTCTCGGATCAGCTTGGTATCGTTGCTGGACCTGTTCTAGCAGTCGCTTTGTTAGAGTTCTTAGATTGGGAAGTTGTACTTATAATTGGTGCTTTGCTTTTTGTTTTATCTGATTTGCTTATTAAATTTTGGAATAATGAGAGCGCAGTAGAAATTAAAACACTAAACGAAGATAAAATAGACATAGTTCACTCTATTAAGGTTTCATGTGGCCATATAATAAAGTTGAATGGTTTATTGCCAGCAATTATTTTAGCTTTCTCTATTAATCTAATCTTAGGGACGGCACTTGCATCCGTAGTGCCCATGTACACAGGTACTTACGAGTAAGGAAGTTTATCATACGGTGTTCTGCAAGCATTTAGTGCTATATCAGCTATGTTTGTTCTGTTCTTAATTGCTAGTTATAAAATCAGGATTGGGTTACTAGGAGGGATTGGTTTTATGGCAATTTCGATTGGAGCTTTGATGACTGCTTTGGCTAGTAATTATATTATTTATTTTCTAGGCTTTGTTCTTATAATTGCCTTCGATAAAATGTTCAATATCTTCGTTAGATCCCTAAGAGTGAAGGTTATTCCTCCAATCGAACTTGGAAAAACAACAGGATTAATTGTTCTCTTAAATAATATGTCGCCACCTCTTGCTGGATTGATAGTTGCTTCATTCGTGGGTTTTATCGATTTGCAAAGCATCGTAATATATCTCAATATCGCTGCTGTTTTACTGGGGCTAGGGGCTTTGAATTATGCCGTCTCAAAGGTAACCTCATGGTAAAGAGCACATAGTTTTGTGTGCCTTATGTCATTTTGATATGAGATTTGACATTGTCGGATCTCGTAATCTTTGAAAATTAGTCTCACATTCGTGAAATACAAATATCAAGGCCACTCTCATGAGTGGCCTTGATATTTGTAGGGTTACCTGATCTCGTATCTAATTTTTGTATTTGGCTAAAGTGGTATAGACCCACTTTTGTAGACATTTTATAGCGTAATAATGCCATTTTCTTTAAGTTTTAATATTTTAATATATTGGATTAATAGTAACTGTCCGATGTGTTTTTTTAATTATTATAGGCTTTGGTAAAATCTCTACCTCTATGTCATCACTTAAATGTGTGATACAAGGTAGAATGTAATTAACACCTAAACCATTATGTATTTTTGATTTCACTACAACCTTACAAGCTTTACATCGTCCTCTTCTACAGGAGCTTGAAATTGGTAGCATCATACTTTCAATACATTCTAATATTGAATTATCAGAACTAAATTTATCTGTATGCTTAATTCCATCATGTATAACGTTCAGTTTATACTTTTTCATATTTACACTATAGTTAACATTTGATTACTTATGAAATAAAGACCAGTAAGGACTAAAAGCCCTCCCATAATTTTATTAAAGACGATAACTTTTTTTTCATTATTCAGTACTATGTTGAACTTTTCTCCAATTATTGTCCAAAGTATCATTGAAAAAAAAGTTATGATAAAAAATATTAATACAAACATTGCTATAGAGCTGTTTCCTGATTGTGAAAACATAGATATTCCTGCTACCGCTACAATATATCCTTTGGGGTTAAACCACTGCAATATTAATCCATCATGTAATTTAAGAAGAGTATTATCAGATTCTCTATTTGATATGGATGATTTTGATAATGATACTTTATAACCCATATACATTATATATAGAGATCCAATTATAGTTACTAGAATTAATATTTTTGGGTATAAATCGGCAACTGTCATTAGCCCAAATGCAACCGATGCTAATAATGATGTAAATCCTAAAGCAGCACCAATTATAAATGGTATTGTTCTTGCTAGCCCATTACTTAATCCTGATGATATAAGCATCATATTAATTGGCCCAGGTAATAAATTCATTGTTAATGCAAATGTAACCATTGCTGTTAGTATTGATGCAGTCATATTTTTTCTCTATTAATTTAATTAACAAACCATTAATCAATAATAGTTTAGTGTATTATTTTTCAATAATTTTAGACTTATTATGACCAAAGGTTTAATGAGCCATCTTTCTTCAACCCGATAAATGAAGATTGAGAAAACCTGTCAGATCCAGAGTGGCCTTTAACTTCATGGAAATTCTGGCTGTTGAATAAAATTAAATCACCTACTTCGGGAGTTATTTTTAAAAAATTTGAGTTATTAAGAACATCATATTGATAAAAATAGTCACCTTCGTTTTTATAATTTTCACTATTTTCTGAATGAACAGTGTCATAAATTATAACTTCTCCTCCGCCTTCTAAATATGTTAGGTAATAAATATTCCAACTCAATTGCTTTATAACCTCGGACACCGCCCAAGCACTTCCTATGTGAATCGGAGCATAATCTACGTGCAACTTACCATGCCCTTTGAAACTTCTGAAAGTTCCTGCAAAATAGTTCCCATAATTCTTTTCATTAAAAATTCTCACAGCATTCACAGTAAATTTAGATAGTTCGTTTATTACCATGTCAACTGGATCTATATCTACTTTTTTAAAAACATCTTTAAAGACTTCTAAAGCGTTGTCACGCTCATTAAAATAAAACTTTTTATCTTTGTCTGCATATTGACTATGACAAACGCCTAAATTGTAAACTGGTATTTTTTTTAAATGAGAGTAACTACCAAAATCAATATTTTTCAATGCTTTCGATACCTCTTCACAAGTATCTAACGGAATAAAGTTCTTAATAATTATCCCAGGTATTTTGTGATCTAATAGCAATTTTAAGTTGTCACTTGTTAAATCACATAGCTTATTTTTTATCCAATTAGTCATATTTACCAGCCTGTATTATTGAATAAAAGTTTTACTTTTTATAAAAAGCACTGCATTTTCAGCATTTTTTCTTGCATCTTCATTATTTTTTCCTGTACACATCACTTGCGCAATCCAACTGAAATTTGAATCTATACCGTAATTTATGTCACCAATTTTCGCATGTTCCCATACTTCTTTTACCCCTGGAAGCCTTTTTACATCATTAATATTAGGGAAGGATCTTATTACTCCTTTCTTATTACTTATAAAACACTCCCAAGCTGCAGAAATAGAATTTGTATACGATAGCCTCTCATTTGAGACGACCAATCCTAGGCACAAATCAATACAATCTCCTACAATATTAGAACCCGTTGATAGATCCATCATCACCGAGTGCCCACTGCCTCCAACTCTTGCATTTATCTCGATTAAATGGATACCTGTCTTTGTAATAATCATTTCTATATGACTAGGTCCAAAATCGTAACCGACTGCATTAAGTGAAGATTTTGCTTTATTAATAATTTCTTCTTCTCTGTTTTTAATAGGAAATGATGAACCTATTTCGATACTTTCATTAATTATTTTCCTGTCAGATATTCCGATAATATTATGTATTTTTTCACTAGATGTAATCACTTCAACGCTAATTATTTCACCAACAAGATAGTCTTCGATAACTAATTCTCTGGACACTCCTTCATATTCTAATTTATTTAGACGCTCTATTAATGAATCAATATCTTTTTCTGCATGACAAACGAAAGCACCTAAACTTGAATGACCTTTATTTGGTTTTATAAAGAATGGATAATTAAGTTCTCTTTTAATTAGAGTTAATTCATTAGCATTCTTTATTAACCTATAGCTCACGTTATCTACATCACTATCTATCATGGTTTTTCTGAAACTAGATTTGTTTTGAGATATATCAATCGATTCTACACTTGTTCCTTTTAGACTTAACTCTTTACAAATTGATGCAACAGTACGAACTCTAATATCAGCGAACGTCAATACTGCATCTACAACTCCTATATTTTTTTTAATATTAAAAACTACGTCATTAACATTGTTAGAATCTTTAACACTTATAATTTCATCGATATAATCTAACTTATATCGACTAGATTTTGGAAACCACCGAGAGTATCTTGATATATCATCGGTAACTAATACTGATTTATACCCTTTATTTTTACAGTATAAAAAGGCATCTAATCCACTGAAATTTGTTTCAATAAAAACCACTATTTTTAAATAATTTTTTTTCATAAAACGCTCATAATTTTATTTTTAAATTTCTGCATAAAAAATATAATTGTAAAAAATTATTTATGCAGAATTTCATCATTAAATATCTGAAATTACCACAGATTTCATTCTAGACCAGAAATCATTCCAAAATAAAATACCTTCATCAAATGATTTTTCAAATAAAAATTTCTGCTCATCACTGCCACAAAACCTAAGAAAATTTGCTATCGAATGTCTAATATGTTCACTTTCGTCTTCCCTGTGTATTTGAAAGAATTTACTTTTGGATAAAATATCATTACATTTATCGTTATAGCATAATCCATTAAATAACATTTCCACATTTTCTTCTGCTATTATTTCAAAACTTAATAAAAGTCCGACAATTCCATACTGGCTTATATTATTATCCATAACACTATCCAACTCAGATAGAACTCTAGTCATAGAAGATGAAATATGATTTTCTGGAATGTCTATTCCTATTTCACTCACTGCATCTAAAAATAGCTTTGAATGTATGTAATCTTTATCCCGCCCTCCTAGCTCATCGTATGCGATTTGAATTAAGTGATGTTGCCTCTCCGGATCTGTCGTTAAAACAACAGCTTTACTTATAAAACCAGGAACGTACCGAGTAAACTCATACCATGCAATAGATACTTTTTTTGCAGTTTCTATAGATCTTAAGTTATTTAATGTAAAATCAATTTCATCAAATATACTTTTTCTATTAGATCTTTCTAAATAATACTGAGTCCAATAGACCACATCAGGATGATCAAAATCATATACTTCTTCTGGGATTAAGTACTTTCTAGTAGAACTGTCAATAGAAAAATTTGCATTCATATTTATTTCCTTATAATTGATTTTAATAGTAAGTATCAGATCGTTTTCACAGTTTGATTTCAGACTTGAAATGATAGGTCTCATATAAAGGCTTGACTAATCATTATTTCTACCAATAGACTGTAGATAAACTACTGCCTATTAAGGACAATAATGCACTCTTCTAATTTGAAAGCGTTAAAAATGTTTGATGCTGCTTCTCGTCATTTAAACTTTAGATTAGCAGCAGAAGAGCTAAACTTGACTCAAGGAGCTGTGGCGCAACAAGTACGAAATTTAGAGAGCAATTTGAAAGTAGCTTTATTTCACAGACGGGCAAGAGGTTTAGAACTAACAGATAATGGTAAAGATTATCAACGTCAGATACATCGGGCCTTGACAATAATAGACTCTGCAACAGCAAAATTAATTAAGAAAAACAATCAAATAACACTAAGTGTTACGCCTTCTTTTGCCAGTAAATGGTTAGTACCTCGCCTAGCAAAATTCACTTCGGATCACCCGGACATAGATCTACGCATTGTGGCCAGTGGGAATCTCAGTAACTTCAAGACAGACGGTATAGATATCGCGGTCCGTATTACAAAAAAGCCTTTTTCGTTGGAGCATGACGTTATTGAACTAGCGCCCATTACTCTCTGTGCCGTTTGTAGTATGGAGTTTTCCTCTAAACTTACTACTCCTACTTGGCCTTTCGACTTCCACAAATATCAATTAATTCAAGATGGGCACTTTTATTGGGAGTACTTGTTAGAATCTATTAAAAATACAAATTCCTCAAAAATATTACAGTTTAACCAGACCTCTCTAGCTATTGATGCTGCAGCAAACGGCCAAGGAATTACTTTATCACCACTAATTCTTGTCTCAGAAGAGATAGCCAGTGGTAAGTTAGTTGATCTCTGGCGCACGAAAGATAATGGATCAGAAAATGCATACTATTTATTATCGCTTAAATCAGCACCAGAGAACTCGTCCAGAGATCAGGTTATTCATTGGCTATTAAATGCAGCTAGAGAGAGCATCGCCATGTAGGACGTTCAGGATATGGCAAGGCTGTATCCATGAGGTTATTAAAAATCAATCTGATGGCTTTGTTTTTTACGAATCATCTAGGCCAACAATAAATTTAATTTATATATTTCAATAACTTATCAATAAAACTAGACACTCATAGATCAATCCGAGACATATATGGACACTCCGGGGTAGTCAAGGGCGCAGTTCGCCGCATCACTCTTTTTAGGGTGATTTTTTACTTTCTTATTAACTAATCTTGATCTTTTTCTTGTCGATCATCACTGATGAAGGGTCGTACTGACATATATCCGTAAGCGTCCGGTGAGTTACACCTTAATCTAGCACCTTAGATACGACATAGTTATGACTTTTGGAGTAATGACTGTGTTCAATACAAACGATTCCCTTCCTGTCATTCTGATTTGTGGTCCAACCGATATGCGTAAATCCATTGATGGCTTGACGGCTATCGTTGTGTACGACTTAGAACAAGAACCGTGCTCAGATCGTTTATTCGTCTTTTGCGGTCGAACTCGTAATCGTCTCAAAATCCTGCAATGGTCTACTAATGGTTTTTGGTTGCATTACAAACGCTTAGAAAAAGGTGTGTTTCAATGGCCTGGCATCGAAGATGAGCAATTGTCTCTGCAAGTATCACCAAGGCAGCTCAATTGGCTATTGGGTGGCTTACCTATCCATCTCGATCAAGCTCACCCCAAAGTAGCGTACCGTTATCAC
>NZ_JBLIXL010000049.1:0-1991 GCF_047525455.1 Marinomonas phycocola | reverse complement strand
GCAGGGATAGGGATGTTAGCTTTAAATGCTTCTAAAAGAATTACACCTTAAACTATAAACATTAGATGATCGTGTGCGAAAAGGCTTAGCGTACGTTTTCGTACCATTGGACTTCAACCCCCTAAAATTAATTAAAACGACTAGCGTAGAAAAAGCTTCTTATCAAACGTTGCTTGTTGGATAAACAGCTTAGTTTGGCTGAATGTGAACTTTTCTGAAAAAGAAAGTTTGTTTAAGGAAACCCAACTGTCAATTTCCCAACCTTGGAGAACCAGAGATCATCTAAATATTTCCGATAAATGTTATTATCGGAAATAGTGGGTATTCATATTTTATGAGACTGTTTACCTAATTTTTCTGTACAGCGCTTTAAAGCTGAATCATTAACAAAGAGTTTATACGACTCTAACTCATCCTTACGCCTTGCTAGCATGACTTCTTTCAGCATTTTTTCGAATGCTAATTCTCTATTATGAGGGTCTGGATTGTTTTGATATTTAGCTTTGAAATCAGGTCCAGTTTATCACAAACGCCTTAATCTGCCATTATTGCAATGAGTAGTTTATAATTATCGGAGCATTTCTTACGCTTTGTTTTTTGACATTCTCAAAGGAGCTATAAGCATTTATGGAAAACAATGAAGTACTTATTGGTGGTATTGAAAAAGTAGAAATAAAAATCGTTCAACATCAGGTTGAATGGAAGAATATATTTAGCTTTCATCGCAATGCTATTGAAGAGGCGCTGGGTGAAAAAGCGTTATTAATAGAACACATTGGCTCAACATCCGTGCCGGGATTAGCAGCAAAGCCTATCATAGATATAGTCGTTGCAGTGAAAGACGCGGCTGACGAGAGAGACTATTTAGGCGCCCTTATCTCCGCCGGCTATCAACTCAGAGTTCGGGAGCCTGATTTTTTTCAGCACAGAATGGTCAGAACTCCGAAAAGAGATACTCATATACATATCTTTAGCGAGGGCTGCGGGGAAATTGAGAAGTACCTTCTGCTAAGAGATTACCTGAGAAACAAGAAGGAAGCCCGAGATGAGTATGAGCAAGTCAAGCTTGCGTTCTCCAAACAATCATGGACAGATATGAACGCCTACGCTGACGCTAAAGGTCTGGTAATCCAAAAACTCTTACACGAAGCTGCAAACACCAAAGCACAATAACTCAACCCTCAGGGCATCCGTATTGCGCCTCTAAATTGTTGGGCTGAAGATAATAAATCATCAACCCTCACTGACTTTTTAAAGATTTTCTTTGTATGTCAGTGTTGTTAGGGGCAACTACCTGCTATTTAAGGGAAATTACCTGAAAATGAACGCCCTTTCCTCTCAAAAATCTGGCACCGTATTGGATCATTTTGCAGTACATGTGAGAAATGCCCCTGATCAAACGGCCGTATTTCACGCATCAGGCACATTGAATTATCAGGAACTCTCGTCCAGGTCAGATTCTCTTGCAGCGTACTTGCAACAATCTGGGATAAATGATGCCGCATGCGGTCATGCATTTTGGGGTTCTAGGAATTTTCCCCCTCTAAAGTAACATAAATGCGTTTGCTGCAATCAAGCTTGCTGCCGGTCGATCAAACTTTCTAGCCGGTCCTCGATGCTTTCAACCTGGTCATGCTCGCCCTGGACATACATAGCAAGGGCTTCTTGATAGCCCTGCTCAACGGATGCCCCTTCAATCATAACCTGCCTCTCAACTCCCAACCCCTCAGCAAACGAAACTAGGATTTCTCTGGTTCGACCCGAACGCCCCGCTCCCGCTCCTTTTGAGCGTGACGGTGCTCCAACTCGGCTAGCATCCAATCGCTCGATTCATTCATGTCTTGCCGCAGTGATTCTTTCTCGGATTCCGTCAACGGTCTTGGCTGATTTGAGGTGTCCAGCTTCACCTTGTGTGAGTTTGTCGGTTCCATAACCAAACGTCTCCTGCCAAAAATGATTTATACTCGGGCCATGCTTATTTTCAATGGCTG
>NZ_JBLIXL010000048.1:0-2197 GCF_047525455.1 Marinomonas phycocola | reverse complement strand
TGGGAGCGTGGAGCGAATGAAAATAGCAACGGCCTTCTGAGGCAATATGTGCCCAAAGGTACTGATTTAAGAAGTGTTACAGAGGAGAGAATAGACTTCGCGATGAGACGAATAAACAATCGTTCAAGGAAGTGTTTAGGGTTCAAGCAACCAGCCGTAATTTTTAAAAACATGTGCTTAGTTGCTTGAAGTGAAAAGTGTCGCACTTCGGACTTGAATTCAGGGGTATTTAACTGGCAGTTGATGAGCTGATTTGGGAATGTTTTTGCAAGTGGCTCAATTATTACTAATGAATAAAAATTAATTAAATACCAAACAAAGTAAACTATTCGCCATTTAGCGTAAATTAAGTTGACAGATCTTTAACCGAATGCTAATAAAGATAAATGATTGGCAAGTGTTTTTTTATAACAACGAATTAAAATTATAGGGATTACAAAGTGGAACGACCAGGATGGTTAAATTGGAAAGGTTTTGAACTTCTTGAGAGCAAAGATTGGATTCTTAATATTACAGATGATCGATATGGTTTTGATTCATTGAAATTTAATAAGAAACATATTGATAATGTTTTAAAAACTCGTGGGTTTATATTAATTAAGGGGCTTCCTGTACATCATCTTTCCTTAAATCAATGTCAGAATGAATTGTTGAAAATCGGTTTTTTATTCGGGGTCCCTGTATCGCAAAGTAAGAAGTTTGATTTTATTGGACACGTTACAGATAAACAAAGTGATATTTCGCAGCCAACTCAACGGGGTTATGAAAGCCGTGCAGCGTTACCGTTTCATTCTGATCGTTGTGACTTATTGTCTTTGTTGTGCATTCATCCTGCAAATCAAGGTGGGGAGACTCGTTTAGTCAGTGCAGTTACCGCCTTCAATCAATTACAACGTCATCACCCAGAACTGGCCACTACCCTCACCCAACCGTTTCCGTTTGATAAGCGGGATGAGGCAGAAGATGGCGAACGAGGGTGGACGATGTTGACACCGTTTTCATACGCAAATGACAGCTTCATTTCGCGCTACGTTCGACGATTTATTGAAGGCTCTCAACGCTTTCCCGATGCACCACGTCTAACGGAGGAACAAATCAACGCAATGAACGTGTTTGACAGTTACCTCGAAAAAAGAGGTCATTCATTAGACCTTGCTCTTGAGAGGGGCGATTTGCTATTGATCGACAACCATCGCCTCTTACACGCACGCTCTGAATTTACCGACCAACTAATTACCCCCGCAGATAAAAGGTTACTGCTTCGCTTATGGCTGGCTTATGATAGTAGTCCTACACTACCAAAAAACTACCAAGAAACATACGGGCGAGTAGATGAAGGGACCTATCGAGGTGGGGTCTGGCCGAGCTCTTTCCCACTTTCAAGCGTACCTGCCGATATGGCTAATGCGAGAACAATGATGGAAGAACAACTTCGGGGCGATCTACTTGAGGAAAAGGAGGCTCCGTAATGGAGAATTTGAACCTCACCTTTGTCAAGGAAACTTCAAGCAGGTTGTAGTGGCATAGTTAGTGGCCAATATTACTTGACCACTACACAGTGTCTCTTAGTTTCACTTAAGTAATATCACCTAATTTATTAAGCACTAGGAGAAAGCCACGTTCAAAAACCATTTCTATATATCTCGCCTACAAAGTCTGTAAAAAGGCCTCTAAAGCGCTTAATTCAAATTCACTAGAAACATCAATATATCCTAATATTTCTGACCTAGATGAAACTAATTTTCCGTAGGTAAGCAGCTCTTTTTTAGAAGACCAGCCTTTATCCATAAAAAAAGGAATTGGGTTTATATGAAATAAAATTACTTCTTCTAATGTTTCAAAAACTCCGTTATGACCATAAGGTGCAGTATGAGAAACACCTATAAGTGGAGGAGTTCTAAATAAATAGCGGTCTTTAAGTTCATAAGTTACGCCTGCACGTCCTATATCCTGACGTTGGATATGTGTACCGAACTCACCTTGTGGAGTGCCAATCGAATGAAATTTAAAGTCAGTAAAAAACTTACCATTATGACATCCAGCACATCGTCCTTTACCAAAAAAAGTAATTGCACCTGAATTCAAGTCCGAAGTGCGACACTTTTCACTTCAAGCAACTAAGCACATGTTTTTAAAAATTACGGCTGGTTGCTTGAACCCTAAACACTTCCTTGGACGATTGTTTATTCGTCTCATC
>NZ_JBLIXL010000047.1:0-2604 GCF_047525455.1 Marinomonas phycocola | reverse complement strand
GCAGGGATAGGGATGTTAGCTTTAAATGCTTCTAAAAGAATTACACCTTAAACTATAAACATTAGATGATCGTGTGCGAAAAGGCTTAGCGTACGTTTTCGTACCATTGGACTTCAACCCCCTTCTAAAAGAATTACACCTTAAACTATAAACATTAGATGATCGTGTGCGGAAAGGCTTAGCGTACGTTTTCGTACCATTGGACTTCAACCCCCTGTAAGGGTTTAAGAATATGCAATAAATCATAAATATAATAAATGTTTTATTTATTATATCTTTTATTTTAATTCCTCCCATAGATTGGTTCTAAATAATGAAAAATCTCACTTATCATTTATTTTGTGGTCAGTTGCTTTATTCTGGTCGTTTAGCCGTTCGACATTCGCCTTGAGAACAGCATTTTCTTTATCCAGTTTACTGACAGATGCTTGTGCTTGTGAGTGTTGTTTCTTAGTTTCAGAGAGTTCCTTTTTTAATCCGGTATTTAACGATGCCTGATGTTCCAGCTTCTCATTCAACTGAACAATCTGTTGCTCAAATTGTTTAAATTTAGCAGCCAATTCTTCGATGCGTTTTTCTAATGCTTCACGTTCCTTAGAGGATTCATATTCAGTGAGAAGAGAGAGGGAAATTCTTTTTATTCTCTACTTATGAAAATGTACGTTTGCAAAAGTAGAGAATTTAAAATAGAGTAAAGCAAGACCAAACTGAGTTAATTTCACAAAGAAACGCTATAGTTTTTTGGAAAAAAATAAGCCTTTAGCGTTGTCGCAGTAAAGTCGCCTAACATCGTCCTAGACAGAGAAAATAATGGCATCGAATATAATATTGTTATCTGACGACAGATTACCCTCTTCAATCCTATCAACTGAGGATATTCACCAGAACCCTGCGGTCGCTTATTTGGTGAGTCTGGGTTCAAAGGCCAGTCGGCAAACAATGAGCTATTTCCTCAACATCGTAGCCAAGTTATTAGGGTGCCAAACGCTGAATGATTGCCCCTGGTACACAATGCAGCGACATCATATTCAGGCCATTATTGAAATGTTATCGGATGCCGACAGAGCACCGGCAACGATTAATACTTATCTGGCTGCATTGAAAGGTGTTGCACTTGAAGCCTGGTCATTGAAGCAAATGGATACGGACAGCTACCAGCGCATTAAGCAGGTACGTTCGATGAAAGGCAGCCGACTGCCAAAAGGAAGAAAACTGACGAGGGAAGAAATTCAGACACTTTTTTTCACATGTGAAAGTGATAAAAGCGCAAAAGGCCCCAGAGATGCGGCTATTATTGGGATATTGGTCGGATGTGGATTGCGTCGGTCTGAGATAGTGGCGCTGGACTTGGAACACATCGACTATCGTGATCAAGCATTAACTGTCTTGGGAAAAGGCAATAAAGAACGCATTGCATACATGCCCAACGGCACATGGGGCCGCTTACACTACTGGGTCGAAGACGTTCGAGGAAATCAAAAAGGCCCACTATTCAATCGAATACGCAGACATGACGATATGACAGATCAGCGTATGACCGACCAAGCGATTTACCACATCCTAGAAACCCGACGACTCGAATCTGGGCTAGAAAAATTCGCTCCACACGACCTTAGAAGAACCTTCGCCTCAGAAATGCTGGATAACGGCGAAGATATTATTACTGTTAAGGACGCTATGGGTCATGCTAGCGTGACTACTACTGAACGTTATGATCGACGGGGTATGGAACGTCTGAAAAGAGCTAGTTTGAGATTAGAGGTTTAAGATTGATAATGAATCATATCGTCTATCGATAGGTACGAAATTATTAGACCAGAACACTCTTACAGTCTCAAAGTTTCAATTAAAATCCACGTTATATGAACCGCTCTCATCGTGCGTTTCTTGTCCTGTCAATGGTGGTGTAAAAACACATAGAACCGTTATATCTTCATCCGCACACAGATTATGACGATCATGTTTATCTAGTACATAACATGTACCTGGCTCAATTCTATGGATAATTCCAGATTCAATATCTTCGATATGCCCTTTACCAGAAACGCAATAAACGACTTCAAAATGGATTCCATAACTTTCACTTTTCACTATTAATATTGTCAATTACAAGCAAAGAAACTACATCATCGACAATAATCCGATGTTTTTCTCCACTATTAATTTTAACAAAATCCCCACTAACTAAAGAGTTCTTTTCTCCTTCGACCTCTATAACCATAGTTCCTTCAAGAATAAAGAATGCTTCGACTGCCATGTCATGTTGATGTAAGTTGGAAGATTTTCCACAAACAATTCGGTGTCGAATTTTCATAGAACCTATTTCGGCAAGCAACTTAGAATTCCAATAATCATTTGTCAATGACATTTTCTCTTTCACTTTTCTAATTATTTCAGCCATAAAAGTCGCCTTTTAACATCGTTAATCCTGTTAATTTTTCAATATCTGCCACAAAATTATTTATCAGTTTACTTAAATTCTCCTAAATTCAGATAATAAGTGCGACACTGCTAATCAGGTGTAGAAGAAGCCAACTGCTGAAGTTGGTATGATTCTTCTTACCACAGAACAAAGCAGTACCAACATGAATTATCAGCAGTTGA
>NZ_JBLIXL010000046.1:0-3691 GCF_047525455.1 Marinomonas phycocola | reverse complement strand
GTGGTAATGAAAATTTAAACATCTGAGATTCCTTTTAAACGTTTCTTTATCTTTATTCTGAAGTTATTGTATTGGTATATCGAATTTCGATAGCGAAATGCCATCCAGATGACTCGTCACCCTGAAGGTTAAAGGTGGAACCATAGTTGCTGCCGTTTTACCGCAACTTGATTTTTAAGATTGCCTCAATTGAGTGTCTTTTACCGTCATACAGAAAGTCACTGACAACAGAGAGTTGTGTTTGCTTAATCGTAGTTACAGGGTCTAATGGACTGACTTTTAATAGATGCCCAGTGGTATTGCGTATTGCGTAATCTGTGCCGTAAGCAATAAACATGCCTGCATGTATTTCCTGAATTTTTTCTTATTCTACATTATATAATTAATTATTGTTTTGTTTGTTTTATATTCGGTCATTAACCGTAATATTTGGGTTCTACTTTTAGGTGATGCATTATCAAATTTTGAAAGCATTGGTTTTGTGCTCATATAAGATGCACATAGTTTATGACGATTGCCTTTATATAGATATGGTCCATTTTTGTCTCTCTTGAGAAAATTAATAGAGCTTGTTTTCTCTTCAATCTGTATTAGGCATTGGCCAAAATCACACCCTAATAGATTAATCTGTTCTTTTTCTGTTAGTCGTCCAACCCAAACTCGAAGGTTGTGAGATGGTCCAATCAATATATCTAGAGCTTTGTTGATTGTATGTTTGTTGATCATTTGTTGTTTCCCATAAATATCTGATAAGAAACATTTTATCGATCATGGGATGGGAGGGAGCTTTTATAAGATCTACAATATATAACGACTATAGGTTAAAGGTGAAACCTGAAGATACTATTTCCTTATAGCAAAATTAGAAACTCATCATTTCCTGGAGGGCCAATTCAGATGGGATGTCCCGCAAGGCTTTCGAGAAATTGCTAACTAATGGTCTTTTGCCATCGATAAGCATCCCTTGAGTTAATAGTGCTTTAGCCAGTCCAAGCTCTTTGGTGGTGAGTTCAAGAAGGTTGACTGGATCTTTTTTCATTTTGTCAATTAAAGTCTTGAACGAATCGCTGAATTTTGATGAGTTGGTGTTAAGCATCGCCTTGATTAAAGAGTTTTTTAGTTCTTTTAGTGAAAGCTCGTAATCATTATCTGAACATCCTTCTGTGAGAATAGATGTCAATTCTGGCTTACCCGAAGGAATGGATGCGTCAAAAGAAAAGCGATCAGGAATTTTATCCAAGAACGTGCATCGACGATCCTGTCGTCCTATCATAAATAAAAAGTGCTTGGCTCTTGTTATGGCAACAAATAATAATCGCTCTTCCTCCGGGATTTTAGTTTTATCTTTAAGGTTGGGGAATGATCCGTTACAGATATTGACTAAAAATACAGTGCTGAATTCTAAACCTTTTGATGAATGGATTGTCATCATCTGAACTGATTCTCCATGCTTGTCAAGCGTGGTTTCACGATTAAGGATTAGTGATTCGATTATGTCGTCGATTGATGCTGCGTTTTGAATTCCCTCAATGGCTTTACATAGAGACATGATGTTTTCACTGGGAGCGCTGCCAGCAGCATCCTGTTCAGGCATAACATTGCCATAAATGCTAGGATTTAACAGAACCTCCTTCACAAGCGATTTTAAGTCATATGTGCAATACTGGTGATTGAACTTATCAAAACATTCTCCTAAAGCAGATGAAGCTTCACTATTGTATGCATCAAGTGCTTGGATCGGGTCTAGATTGTCGCTCCAAGCAAGTTTTGCTTTTGCTTGGCCAATGCCTTTAAAGTTGCATGCAATAAGTTTGAAATTCAAAAAACATGGATTTGCTAGATAACCTAAGATGGCCATGCAAGTTTTTATTTCCTTCGTGTCCCAAAAGCTATTAGAGCCCTTGACTTGAACGCTAATGCCTTGCTCAATCAATGTTCTTTCGACTTTTAGCCCGTGGCTGTGATTGCGGTATAAAACCACCATTTTAGATAAAGGGTGTCCTAAGCTCGAAAGGGCTTTAATTTCATGCACAACTCTCAGTGCTTCCTCTTGATCGTCTTTAGCTCTGATCTTGCGGATAGAGTTAGCGGTACCGATCTCTAGGATGTCCTGAGAAGTTAAGGCTTTTTTACTATTAACAGCAAATTTTGCAGCGCTGACGATTGTTTTAGTGCTTCTAAAGTTTTTTGTCAGATTAACTACTTCTGCATTGTTTCTTTCAGCGAAGCTCAAAAAGAAACCACTTGTTGCTCCTCTAAATCCATATATGGCTTGATCATCATCTCCCACCACAGTCATGTTTGTTTGTTTGCCTTTTAGTAGTTGTAGTAGCTTCTCCTGGCTCGGGTTGATGTCTTGATACTCATCTACAAAAATATGCTGGTAAGTGGCTTGGGCTGCGTTTCGTGCGTTTGAATCATTTTCAAGAATGGAGGTTGCCGTAGTGATAATTGCGTCGAAATCGAGAAGGCACTCAGCTTTGCACTTTTCAAGGTAGCGTGTATAAAGCTCATAAAAGAAAGGTTGAGAGTTTTTTCGTAACACCTCTTTGCTGATTTGCTTGTTTTGCCATACACTTATTTCGCGCTCTAATTGATTGATACTGGCATGCAAACGCAAACCGTTACCTTCAATATCCATATCGTTAAGCTCATTAACAATGCTGGAGATGATTTCTTTTCGATAGTTACCATCGATAACTTTATAGGGCTCGTCGCTTAAAGTTGAGCATATTTTGAAGCCAAGCTTGTGTATGTTTGTGATAGTGACGCCATGAAGGTCTTCCCCGATTCGTTTCTTAAGGTCGGCGCAACTTTTAAGGGTGAATGTTGTAGCAAGAATAGATTTGCTGGGTATGCCTTTAGAGACAAGGAATTTAATTCGTTCGCAGATAGCATGAGTTTTCCCTGAGCCAGCCGAAGCTACAACCAAAAGATCTTTGTTTGTCGGTGAGTAGATTGCTTTTTGTTGTTCTTGCGTGCTTATCTGGTTCATGTCTAAAAAATCCCCTCGACTGTCTTCACTAAAGCTGCCCGAACGAAACTCAAAATGCAAAATTGGTCTTTTCTTTCATAGAATATATAATATAGGCATTAAAGACATATTTCAATTATAGGTCTATCTATGAACGATATCGATTTACGTACCGGAAGGCATTGCGTTTTTATGCTTCATTGCCACCTTATTTTTATCACCAAATACAGAGGAAAAACCCTCAACAACGAAGTTCTTAGCTTTATAGAGGGTGTTATGAGAGACATTGCCGCAGGCTTCGAGGTTGAAATAACAGAATTTAACGGAGAAAGTGATCATATCCACTTGCTCATTAATTATCCTCCTAAAGTGTCATTATCTAAGTTAATAAATTCACTTAAAGGAGTATCGAGCCGAAAGGTTCGACAGAATTTTCCTGATGTTAGATATCACTGGACAAACAAAAACACAGGAGCGCTATGGAGCCCATCGTATTTTGCAGGATCGATAGGCGGAGCGCCGTTAGAAGTCTTAAAGCGATACATTGAGCAACAAGACAGGCCACATAAACAGTGATGCGCTTATATCACAAACTTGATATCCTCCCTCCACTAAATCAGACGAGCTGATTATATGGGGGGATTCCTCCTACGAGACGCTCATACCCGAGCGCAAGAATGTTCTTTGCCGCGTTTATGTCGCGATCATGCTCAGCTC